>CAXRCG010000001.1:0-14976 GCA_964228885.1 Pseudomonadales bacterium
TTTTACCTACACTGACCTGCTGTTGAATGAACCTGAATATGTTGCTAAGTCAGATGGGTCGCCGTACACCATTTTTACGCCGTATTACAAAAAGGCGCAGCAACTGAGAATATTAGAACCGGTAGAAGTTTCTAAATTTAATCTCGAATACTTCGATCAAGGCACGTTACCCGATCCTATTAGTGTAGTGGGCAGTTTGGATGATGAAACGGTAACTTCGTCAGTAGATATAGCCGGCAGCCTTGATCGAATTTCAAGCCTTGCAGACTATGATTCTTCAAGAGATCAGCCCGGGGTAGAAGGTACCGCGAGATTATCTGCGTTGCTGCGTTTTGGGCTGGTATCGGTTCGACAGGTATATCAATCGGTGAAGCGGGCACATTCGACCTCTCATGGATTGATTAGGCAACTTTATTGGCGGGATTTCTATTTTCAAATTGGTTACCATTTTCCTCACGTCTATCATTCAGCATTTCGTGAAAAGTATCGTGATATACGATGGCGTGATGATGAATCGGCTTTTATAAAATGGCAGGAAGGCAGGACGGGTTTCCCGATTGTTGATGCAGGCATGCGTGAATTGTTAGCGACCGGATACATGCACAACAGAGTCCGTATGATTACGGCATCTTTCTTGACGAAAAACCTGCACATTGACTGGCGGAAGGGTGAGGCACATTTTGGCAAACATTTGTTAGATCACGACCCAGCGCTGAACAATGGTAACTGGCAATGGAGCGCTTCAACCGGTTGTGATGCGCAACCCTACTTTCGTGTGTTTAATCCCTGGCGGCAACAAAAACGTTTTGATAATGAATGTCGTTACATCAAGCGTTGGGTTCCTGAGCTCGAAAATCGCTCTGCCAAAGAAATCCATGCGCTAGAAAAACATGATGACTATTACCTACCGAAGATCACAAATTTGAAAATCAGTGCAGAACAAAGCAAAGCGATGTTCAAGGCCGCGGGTAGTTAGTTCAGCGAATTTCCCGTTGATGCGGCTGTTGTTTGTGGTTTGATAGCGCGCCAGAAAGCATGCCTGGTGGCCCTGCATTACGCGGTGCCTTAATATCTGTTCGGCGAAACACATCGTCTTATGACTTAACAGCAGCAGTAGAAAGACACGGCACTTATTAATCCGCGATAGTTGTTGGTTGGCAGCGACTTTGAGGGTATTTACCCCTGTTTTGACGGGGTTCATTAGGTTTTGCAACTGTGTAATACTTTCCCGCACCGGAATAACATTTATTTATCTGGAATTCGGAACCTGCAATCGATTGGCAAAAACATGACAGACGATAGGGAAAATATGACTCAGGAAAGTGATAATTTGTTCCAGTATCTGGAATCGCTGATTGACCGGGATATTGACCCGGTAAAGCATGAGGAGTCCATCTGGCAGCGCTATGGAAAAACCGTATCCGTGATGGTGCTTGATTCTTCTGGCTTTTCCAGAGTGTCGGAGAAATATGGCATTCTTCATTTTCTGTCGAGACTCATGCTTATGCGCCGGGTAGTTAAGCCTATCATCGAGCAAAACGAAAGCCTCGAATTCCATTTCGAGGCAGACAATGTTTTTGCGGTGTTTGAACATTCTGACCAAGCAATTAGAACAGCGCTGGCATGCCATCAGGCGATATTTGACAATGAGTTGATGATTACCGACGTGGAACAATTTGAGGTATGCATCGGCATCGGTTTTGGCCCTATGCTCTACTCTGAAACGCTAGAAGGCTACTACGGTGAGGAGATGAACCTGGCTTCCAAATTAGGCGAAGATACCGCTAACGGAGGTGAGACGCTAATTACTGAGGCAGCGTATGCCGCGGCCTCGGATGATCTCGTCAGTTTGTTTCAGAAGAGAGAAGCAAACGTCTCAGGGGTAGCATTTCCCTATTACAGTCGACAGTTCAAGCATGTAGATGCGTAGGCTAACTGCCGAATGAAATTGTAATCTCAACCGTTGCTTGCGGAAAATCCGCCTAGGGCTGCTTTACCTAAAAGGTACAGGTGTTGCAAAGAATATCGGCAGCGACATATTTTGTTACCACCTAAGTGTATCAAGGAGTAGTCAAGCAGCCATAGAAAAAGGGGCAGGACCTATGCCCGGGCATGTGTTGTTTCGCTCCATCCCGAAAAATATCTAGTCCTGAACTTCATAGGCGATGGTTGGGTCATCACTCTTGAACGTATAGAGTAGCAATTGACTTAATACTATGTTGCCGTCTGCTCTGTATCGCCCATCCATAAAAGCCTGCATACCATCCTCGCATCCTATAAGTAGGTTCCAACAGGTCTTCGGCTCATCGATATACAGCGTGACAGTAGGGGAAGGATGTATGCCAGCACTTAATGTAAAACTGCTGGACTGAACGTCAAGATGAAAAGGTTTGGCTTCATCAAATTGAAACTGAAAAACAGCCTGCTCAGTCTGGAGAAATCCTGGTTTGAAATAAGGCGCCAAAAACTCGGTTTTATCCCGCAGAGTCGCCGCTAATTCTATGTCACTCATTTCTCTAACCTTACTATTAAACAGCTGAGTCTCAATCGCGACGTACTGTACGATATTTCAGGATCAATCACAAAAGCCGGCGTGATATCTGTGGTAGACTACGCCGGTTTTTTTCCAACGGAGCAGAAATTGGAATTTATTGCAGATTACGGCCTTTTTTTGGCCAAAACAGTCACCCTGTTAATCGCCATTGTTGTGGTGATTGTTGTTGCGATTGGCATGGGGCAAAAAAATCGCCCCGGAGACCGTGGTCACATCGAGATGAGAAACATTAATGAGGGTATCGAGACAGTCACTCGAAATCTCAAACAGATGACTTTGAATCCTGAAGCATTGAAGGTAGCCCAGAAGGAGCAGAAAAAGAAAGATAAGCAAGAAGCTAAAGCGCTAAAAAAAGAAGCGAATAAGGATGAGGGCACAGATGCAAAACCGCGCGTTTTTGTTGTGGATTTTGACGGTGATGTGCAGGCAAGTGCGGTAGAACAGTTACGAGAAGAAATCACTGCCATTCTGTTGATAGCAGAACCTAAAGATGAGGTTTTGCTTCGTCTTGAGAGCCCCGGTGGTATGGTGCACGGATACGGGCTTGCGGCATCCCAATTGTCCCGTGTAGTCGGTAAGAATATCTCGCTGACGGTTGCTGTCGACAAAGTAGCAGCAAGCGGAGGGTACATGATGGCATGCATCGCCAATCATATTATTGCCGCCCCGTTTGCAATACTTGGGTCAATAGGCGTTGTTGCTCAAATCCCCAATTTCCATCGATTACTCAAAAACAAAGATGTTGATGTAGAAATACTCACTGCGGGTGAATACAAACGCACGCTGACGATGTTTGGTGAGAACACCGATAAAGGTAGGGAAAAGTTTGTCGAAGACCTAGAAGATGTACACCAGTTGTTCAAAGACTTTGTAAGCGAACAAAGACCCGTTGTCGAAATAGAAGAAGTAGCCACAGGTGAAGCTTGGTATGGCAAACGGGCGCTTGAGCGAAATCTGGTTGATGAGCTCAAAACCAGCGATGAATATATCGTTGAGCGGTGTTCTGATGCATCAGTCTTCCACGTTAAGTTTGTTGAAGATCGAAATAGAATGGACAAGTTGATGGATCGGTTCACTTCGCTAGCGGCAAAGCTCAAAAATGGCGATGAATTTCGGTCAGTTGGACCCTATACATTTTAACTTGAACAGAAGCTTACCAAACACATTTCATATAAAACGGATGCAGATGACTCATGACAAATTTTAAGGCATTTTGGGTAGAAAAAACCGACGACGGCGTAACACATTCCGTTATTGAAAGGTCGACAGATGATTTACCAGAGGGTGAGTTGCTGATAAAAGTTGCATACTCCTCGCTTAATTATAAAGACGCAATGTCAGCCAAAGCTCTACCCGGTGTTACTCGTAATTATCCGCATACACCAGGGATAGATGCTGCAGGGGTGATTGTTGAAAGCACTGACGGCGCATTCGCCGAGGGAGACGAGGTGATTGTGATTGGTTACGACCTCGGTATGAATACCCCTGGTGGATATGGTCAATATATCAGAGTACCGGCAAACTGGGCAGTAAAAATGCCCGCTGGCCTCGATGCACGTGAGGCAATGGTTATCGGTACCGCGGGTTTTACTGCGGCATTATGCGTAGACAAGATTCAACAAATGGGTGCGCAACCGTCAGATGGACCGGTTGTCGTTACGGGAGCCACTGGAGGAGTCGGTTCGGTTGCTGTCGCATTACTCGCAAAGCTTGGCTACGAGGTTGTTGCTAGCTCAGGAAAAGCAGACAAAGACAACTACTTGAAATCGTTAGGCGCAAATAGTGTGATTAGTCGTGCCGAACTGTCTGAGGAAAATAAACGCCCAATGGCCGCTGAAACCTGGGCACATGGCATCGATACGGTGGGTGGAGAAATACTATCGAATGTGATCAAAGGGCTTAAGTACGGTGGAAGTGTGGCAATCTGCGGTCTGGTCGCTTCACCTGCATTTTCGACAACTGTACTGCCATTTATCCTCAGGAATGTAAACGTGCTGGGTGTCGACTCAGTGGAATTGCCTCTGGCGAAGAAACAGGAAATCTGGCACAGACTTGCGACAGACCTTAGGCTTGACGCCCTTGACAAGATGACGAACGAAGTGACACTGGATGGGCTATCTGAAGTGATTGATTCAATTATTCAGGGTGGCGTCAGTGGCAGAACGTTGGTCAAATTGGACGATTAAATATTTTAGCTAAAAAATATGGCGAACACTGAACTGTGTTCGGTCGTATTGGTCATCGTTGAGATCGCTGTCCGTCAAACAGCGATTTCTTCAAGCTAATCTTCCTTCAATAAATCGTTTCCCTAAACTCAGTAAGAGCACTCAATTGCGACGGCACGGTAAAGGTTGTTGTATCCGGTAGACCGACACTCAGACGATAAAGCGGTTGCTTACCTCTGGAACTATGGCATGTAGTTCGCGGCAGACATTGGAACCGAACAGGAGCACATAACAATGTGGACCCCTCTAGCGAGTGTCATTGTTTGCTAGTCCGTTTTTTAGACAAACTTCGAAGGGATCACGCGAGAGATAATGTTGATTATTCTCATCAAGGTATAATAGACCAACTTTACTGTCGTCATCTATGAACCGGATATCAATGAGCAATCTTTCTACCTTTCAGAACCTTTATCAAAACCGTCTATTCGAAGCTTTTATCATCTTTATCATCATTGCCTCTGCAATGCTTGTCGGCGCGAAAACCTATGATCTGCCGGAAACCGTCATCAACCTAATCGGTATTCTGGATTGGGTGGTCACCGGGATTTTTGTTGCTGAGATTACGATCAGATTTGCAGCCGAGGAGCACAAACGCCGTTTTTTCCATAATGCATGGAACCTGTTCGATACGGTGATTGTTCTAGTCAGCCTGATACCGATTGAAAACACAGATATGGCGCTTGTGGCAAGATTGGTAAGGGTATTCCGCGTGATGCGAATGGTCAGTTTTATACCGGAACTGAGAATCTTGCTGAACTCTCTTTTTATCGCGTTGCCTAGGTTGGGTTATGTGATGCTTCTAATGTTCATCATTTTCTACATCTATGCGGCGGTTGGTAGCCTGTTTTTCGAGACGATTAATCCTTTTCTATGGGGAGACATTGCTCGGGCAATGCTTACGCTATTTCGTGTGATGACATTTGAGGATTGGACAGACGTTATGTATGAAACACTTGAGTTTCATGCTTGGAGTTGGGCGTATTTCGTGTCCTTTATCTTTTTGACTGCTTTTGCGTTTCTAAATATGGTGATAGGCATTGTGGTCAACGTACTGGAGGAGCAGCATCAAAAAGAGATTGATGAAGACCCTGACCAGGTGTCGATTGCAGACTTATACCGGGAAATTCAATCGCTGAAAGCAGCCGTTGAAATGCAATCTAGTCGCGATAACCCGCGATAGCGGCAAGGGGCCTTGTCCCTCCTAGGCAGAAGGAGGGAGCGATTTGTGTGCAACTTTCGTTAGTTGATAGCAGAACTAATTAGTGCGGGTCCACTTGATGGATATAAAGACCGCAATTCAAGTCACCTAGCGATACTAATCAGGTAAACCAAGTACCCGTTTCGCGATAATGTTCCTTTGAACTTCATTACTGCCACTATAGATTGATGCCGCTCGGGTAAAAAAGAATTGTTTCACTATCGCGCGCTCTTGTTCAGAGAATTCGCTTTCGTCGACACCAAAACCGCGACTACCGCGAACTTTTGTGATGAGGTCATAGTTCTTCTGCTCAAGCTCAGAACTAATCACTTTGAAAATTGACGTGGCGGGTCCAGGTGTTGCGCCGCTCTGGGTTTCCTCGACGACCCTTTTGCGTGTTAATTGAAGTGACTCAGAATTCATTTGATAAGTCACTATCTCGTCCCTAGTGAGGGGCTCTGCCAGCTTGCCATCAGTAACACCTAAATATTCTTTTGCGATACCCAACAGACTTTCATCTTTTTTGCTAGTGCTGCCGGCAAGCAGAGACTCCATACCTGAACGCTCGTGCTGAAGGAGTCTCTTCCCCACGGTCCAACCTCGATTCAGTTCTCCAACGAGATCATTTCGCGCTGCGACTGCATTGTCGAAAAAAGTATCATTAAAGGTTGAAACACCGCTTAGCAGTGGTATTGGTCTCACGTCGACGCCGGGTTGGTCCATTGGCAGTAGCATGAAGCTGATACCTTCATGCTTCGGTGCATCTTTATCGGTTCTTACAAGAATAAACATCCAGTCTGCGTTGTGTGCGCCCGAGGTCCAAGTTTTTTGCCCATTGATGATAAATTGATCGCCTTCAAGCACCGCGCGTGTCTGCAGACTAGCAAGGTCAGAACCTGATCCTGGCTCACTGTATCCCTGGCACCATTCAACTTCAGCGCGTGCAATACGAGGCAGGTGTCTCTGTTTTTGATCTTCTGTGCCATATTCCAACAGTGTAGGTCCAATCATAGAAGTACCGAAACTGGATAGCGCGGGTCTAGCCGAGATCGCTTTCATCTCCTGCAACAAAACGACCACTTCCTCCGTAGAGAGTCCGCCGCCGCCATAGGCCTTTGGCCAACTTGGGACGGTCCAGCCTTTTTCTACCATCCGCTCAATCCATACTCGGGTGTCAGGATCTTTGATGTCGATTTTTGTGCTGCCATTGGATATTTCGCCCGGTCCTCTGGCACCGGGAGGGCAATTATCAGCCAGCCAATTTCTTGTTTCTAATCTAAATGCTTCGAGTGACATAGGAAATCTCCAGTCTTAAAAATCGGGCTTCTTGCAACAAGCTACCAAAATCTCAAGGATAGAACCAGTAATACCCAGTCGATCCCAGATCAGGAACTCTGGCTCTAAAATTCCCGGGTCAAGGATAAGCGGGTTTGGAGGCAAAAACGCCACATAAACGGGTTGTCTATTTTTACCTAAGATATTTTCGGAAAGTCGAATTAAGCGGTGACTGGGCCCTTAACAGCGATATTTGCTGTACGCTTGAAGCAGAGGGTTACCGGTATTGTGTGGTAAATGAGGTCAAAAGGTATTGGCGTCAAACAACAATTTTAGAACTCTGTTGCATCTTCAGCTTGGAAGAGGTTGCTTATACGAATTCAACCATAAATTAAAAATGACTGTGTGAGTGCGTTCCATCAAGCATTCGTATTCAACATGATATTAATCTCGTCGTAGATTCTCGGTTACGCCGATAGGTGTTGGGTATCTGAAGACAACAATATATGAGGAAAATAGGAATGTCAGAATTGCCGTTGCCTGGATTAGATGAGATGCATGTTCACCAATCAAGTGTCCTGCACTGGCAATGAATGCGATTAGTAAAGAGAATTCGCTGATTTGTCCGAGCCGGAAGCCTATTTCCCAACTATTTGTTTCAGTTTCACTGAGACTGCGCAACAATCCGTGAAACACTATCGGTTTTAGGAGGAGAACCAACGCCGCCATAATAATTGCTGGTATAAATATCTCCCCAAGTAGGCCAACTTGAAATCCAGCCCCGAGTGAGAAGAAAAACAATACCAGAAAAAAATCTCGCAGCGGTTTAAGGTTGGTTGCAATGTAGATTGCGATTGGGCTTGTCGCAACGGATACGCCAGCGATGAATGCACCTATCTCGTGTGATAAGCCAATAAACGTCGCAAGTTCAGATAAACCGAGACACCAACCAATGGCGACGAGAAAAATATACTCGTGAAACGCGTCAAACTTGGTGAGAAGGTTTAGGAGTACATATTTCACAAATAACCACGCGAACGCGATTAATAGTGGTAAGCCAAGAACAACCTTGCCGAGCCTTGCGATGCCACTAAAGTCTTCAAGAAACCCTCCGGTGAGCACAAGTAAAACAATAATTGCCAAAAAATCCTGAATCAGCAACAGGCTGACAACCAGTTCGCCAGTCCGGCGATGATGCAGCACCGTCGTTGGTAGCAGTTTGATACCAATAATTGTGCTAGAGAACATCATTGCTATTCCAATGATCGTACTCTCAATGACTGTGTAGTTAAATACGAAGCCAACAGCAAAGCCCAAGGCAAAGAATGCGAGGGAACTAAACAAACCAACCAACAGTGCATTGCCCAGCATATTCGCCAATTTTGATGGTTGCATATCAAGCCCGAGCAAAAACAGCAGAAAGATGATGCCGATCGTAGAGACGTTGCTGATGATTGTCGGGTCGGAAACGAGTCCTGTGGCAGAGGGTCCTAAAAGAATGCCCGCTGCAATATAAGTGATAATCATCGGTTGCCGGGTATAAAGAGCGATCGTCGCTAGCACTGCGGCGGACGTAAAGATCAGGAAAAAAGTAAATAATAGGGGGTCTGTTGCCATCTCATGATACTAAGCGATCGAATCAACCGAGAACAGTAAAAATGAGGATTTGCTTACAATATGTAAATTTGAAAAAGTGTCGATGGTGCTAAGATAGCGTTTCGCGACGAAGTAATAATGCGTTCGAAAAAGTACGGCTGTGATCGATGGATTTACCCTAAGTGAGTTTTAAAGACTTTCGTGTTGGTTGCAAGGTGTCGTACCAGTTGCGCCTGATAAATACAGATTGAATTGTGTTATGAATGAAAAACCTGAATTGAAGCCTAGTTTCTTAGTCGTAGATGACGAGCCAGCGGTGGGTCGGTTGCTCAAACGGGCGCTCGCCCCATTAACGGATGATATTGTTGTTGTTGAATCCGCCGCGGAAGCGCTTGAGGTTTGCTTGCGCAGGAGTTTCGACCTTGTCATCAGTGATATGAAAATGCCAGAGATGGATGGCGTCGAGCTCCTCAAAATTTTGTCCAAAGATTATCCATCAATGCGCAGGATCATTCTCACCGGCCACGCCGAGCTTGATCAAACGCTGAAGTCTATCAACGAGGGTAGGGTTAATCGCTATCGAACAAAACCATTTGTCATCGCATCACTGATTCAGGAGGTCAGCGATGAACTGACGCTCGGACAAAGAGAGCGAAGTGAGGTCACACGATTGCGTAATGCAATTGATACGCTTTCGAAAGAATAGTTGATAAGAAAGGTTTTCACACCGGACAAGGCTCCGTATACTCTGTTTTTCAATAACACAGAGACGAGTCATTCATATGAGCGAAGAAGAAAGCAATTCTGATAGTGTAGCAGATGCATTTAGTGCCGTTGCAGTGATATGCATTGCTGTCGTGGCTTGTATTTACTGGGTAAGCAGTCAGTAAATATTTGTTCGGATCTTGAACCAGTGTGAGCGAGGGTTTCTGTGGTCCGGGCTTAACGTCAAAGGAAGCTGCTAAGAACTAGATTCTGGCTATGGCTTTTTACTACGGTAGTACTAAGAACACGACACCGATGATGGTCAAAACAAATAACACGGTAAAGAGAACGCCGCCAATGATAAACGGTAGCGGACTACCTGTAGTAAAATCTCGCTCATAGTTTTCGTCTTTTTGTACCCCGAATGCAGCGGCAAAGACGCTCATCATTACTTGGAGGAAAGTAGGGGGTTTTAGTGCTTCTCTTTGGGGTTCCTCTTTCGATGTTGACGGTTCGTTCATTCGAATTCCTGATCAAATATTACTCTGAGTAGCCATCAAGCCATTCGGGATTCTACCACTATTTATAGCTAAGCACCGGAGAAAGCCATTTTTCGGTTTCTTCGAGGCTCTGACCTTTCCGCTCTGCATAATTTTCCACCTGATCTTTTGCGATTTTACCAAGACCAAAATACCTTGACTGTGGGTGCGAGAAATAGAACCCACTCACCGATGCCGCCGGTGTCATTGCATAATGTTCAGTGAGGTCTACGCCAATCTCGTTGGTCGCGTCAAGTAAAGCAAACAAGGTCTCTTTCTCGGTATGATCTGGGCAAGCTGGGTAACCTGGTGCCGGTCTAATGCCCGCATAGCGTTCCTTAATCAGTTCCTCATTGGACAGCGCTTCATGTTGGTCATAGCCCCAGAGCTCTTTTCTAACCCTTTCATGCATACGTTCGGCAAATGCTTCTGCCAATCTATCTGCGAGAGCCTTGATCAGAATTGAATTATAGTCGTCATGCTCTGCCTCAAAACCTGCAGCCAATTTTTCCACGCCTAATCCGGCAGTGACGACGAAACCGCCAACATAATCCTTAAGGCCAGTTTCGGTTGGTGCAACATAGTCTGATAAGCAGTAGTTCGGTTGCTCGTTAGGTTTGTCTGTTTGCTGACGTAAATGGTGCAGCCGTGCTCGCTCGCTGGCGCGCTCTTCATCGGTAAAAACAGTAATATCATCTCCAATACTGTTAGCCGGCCAAAAACCGATCACCGCAGACGCTGTAATAAGTTTTTGTTCAACGATCTTATCCAACATCGATTTTGCATCTTCGAACAACGCGGTGGCACTTTCGCCAACGACACTATCCTCAAGAATTTTAGGAAACTTACCGGCCAGTTCCCAAGTGATAAAAAAGGGCGTCCAGTCTATATAGTCGATAAGTTCTTCTATTGAGTAATCGACAAATGTTTTTGTACCTAAGAAGCTCGGTTTCGGTGGTACTTGCCAATTTATCTGTTCGCGGTTATCGAATGCATCTTGATAGCGCAGCGTGTTTCCTTTTGGGCGACGATGTTTATTTCGCTCACGAATCTTTTCGTATTCAGATCTAACACCTTCAATAAATGCCGGCTTTAGCTCCTTGCTCATGAGTTGAGTAGCAACACCAACGGCTCTTGAAGCATCGGCAACATAGACTGTTGATTCAGCTTGGTAGCACGGTTCTATCTTTACAGATGTATGTGCTTTGGAGGTTGTCGCGCCGCCGATGAGGAGTGGCAAATTAACTTCTTGTCGTTGGAGTTCTGAGGCCACCGTGACCATCTCGTCGAGCGATGGGGTGATAAGGCCGCTTAGCCCAATGATATCGACCTGTTCTTCGATAGCAGTTTTGATAATTTTATCGACGGGCACCATGACGCCGAGATCGATCACATCGTAGTTGTTACACTGAAGCACAACACCGACAATGTTTTTGCCTATGTCGTGTACGTCACCTTTTACTGTTGCCATTAAGATCTTGCCTTTTGAAACAGTTTCGTCTCCTTTCTCCGCTTCAATAAACGGCACAAGATGTGCAACGGCTTGCTTCATCACTCTTGCGCTCTTCACGACTTGTGGTAAAAACATTTTACCAGCTCCAAACAAATCCCCCACTCGGTTCATACCCTCCATCAAGGGACCTTCAATGACTTCAATGGGCCTCTTCGCGAGAGTTCTAGCTTCCTCTGTATCTTCGACAATGTGCGTATTGATGCCTTTTACCAAAGCGTGAGACAAACGTTCATTGACATCGCTTTCGCGCCAACTTAAATCCTCGGTTTTTGATTTGCTGGCGCCACCGGTAAAGTTTTCTGCGACAGCGAGCAATTGTTCGGTTGCATCGTCCCTGCGGTTAAAAATGACATCTTCTATCGCATCCCTGAGCGCAACTGGAATCTCTTCATAGATTGCCAATTGTCCGGCATTGACAATGCCCATGGTGAGACCTGCATTGATCGCGTGGTACAGGAAGACTGCGTGAATTGCTTCCCTCACCTGGTTGTTACCGCGGAATGAGAACGATACGTTGCTGATGCCGCCGGAAATTCTCGCCCCAGGTAAATTGTCAGTAATATATTGGCAAGCGTCGATGAAGTCCTTGCCATACAGATTGTGCTCTTCAATGCCCGTGGCCACAGCAAAAACGTTGGGGTCAAATATGATATCTTCAGGTGCAAAACCAACGGTATTTATCAGGATTTCATAAGAACGGGTACAAATCTCCTGCTTTCGTGCAAGGGTATCCGCCTGACCTGTTTCATCAAAAGCCATAACAACAACCGCGGCACCGTGGCGCCGGCAAATTTGTGCTTGCTCTATAAACTCCTTCTCACCTGATTTAAGAGAAATTGAATTGACGATAGATTTGCCCTGCAGACACTTAAGTCCGGCTTCTATAATTTCCCATTTTGAGGAATCCACCATCACTGGTACACGGCTGATGTCTGGCTCAGAAGCAATGAGGTTAAGGAATTTGACCATGGCAGCCTTCGAGTCCAGCATGCCTTCATCCATGTTGATGTCGATAATCTGCGCCCCATTATTGACCTGCGATCTGGCTACTTCGAGGGCTTCTTCGTAATTTTCTTCTCTGATCAGGCGCGCGAATTTTGCAGAGCCGGTGACGTTGGTTCTTTCGCCGACATTCACGAACAATGAGTTTGCATCAATATTGAACGGCTCGAGACCGCTGTAGCGACTGACAGGCATTGAATCGGGTTCTGGAATCTTCCTCGGTGAGAGGGTGCTACAAAGCTTCTTGAATTCCTTTATGTGCGCCGGTGTAGTACCACAACACCCACCGATGATATTGACAAGGCCTGGCGCAACATAAGTTTCCATGCTTGCAACCATTTCAGGAATCGTTTCGTCGTATTCACCAAATTCGTTAGGAAGACCTCTGTTTGGATAAGCACTAATCCGACAGTCTGCAATTTTACTGATTTCGGCAACGTAGGGGCGCAATTCGTCCGCACCTAGTGCGCAATTAAAACCAACTGAAATTGGATTTGCATGTTTGATTGAAGCCCAGAAAGCTTCCACAGTCTGTCCCGACAAGAGACGGCCAGAGGCGTCAGTGATGGTGCCGGAAATCATTATTGGGAGCGCTCGGTCCATGGCATCGAATGCAGCTAGCGTCGCATAAATAGCGGCCTTTGAATTTAAAACATCAAAGATAGTCTCAATTAGGATGATATCAACCCCCCCATCGATCAGTCCTTTGATGGCATTGCCATAGTCTTCCACCAATTCATCGAAGTTCACATTCCTAAACCCCGGGTCGTTTACGTCAGGAGAGAGACTGGCTGCGCGAGTTGTTGGGCCAATGGTTCCGGCAACAAAACGGGGTTGGTCCGGTGTTGTCGCCTGAACCTCATCTGCGGCATCGCGGGCGAGCTTTGCCGAGACGAAATTCAGTTCATATGCGAGGGCAGCAAGATCATAGTCAGCCTGGGATACGCCGTTAGCGGTGAAAGTATTTGTCTCGATGATGTCAGCGCCGGCATTCAAGTAGTCGAGGTGTATCTTTCTGATGACCTCCGGGCGTGTGAGTGAAAGAAGTTCATTGTTGCCCTTCAAATCGAGGTGGTGGTCACTAAACCGCTCGCCTCGGTAGTCTTCTTCCTTTAGGCCCAGTAACTGGATTTCGGTACCCATCGCGCCATCCATTACAAGGATATTTTTCTCCAGTTGTTGTTCTAGGAGTGTCGGGCTTTTCGGATTATTCTTCATGTGCACATACTTCTATTCTTTTGGGTTCAGCGGCGAGATAGTCAATGAATTTTTCAACCCGAGATATTACCAGCTCCTTAGCATAGGCACTTTGAAGATGTTTGCTAGCCAGCATGAGCAGACTTCATAGAAGCTGCGCTGCTTGCCAAAACCCTTTGAAAAGCATGGACTTGGGCGTCGATTTATCTTGTTATGATTGAAAATGCATGCCAATTCGCTAGAATGCACCTTCCCCTGTACCGGACCAAAACGTCATGGAAACAAGCACGGTTGAAATTACCCCTTCTGCGCAGGCTTATCTTGTTGAGCTTTTGTCAAAGCAGGAAGACACGGACATCGCAATCAGGATATTTATTACCGATCCTGGCACTCCTATGGCGGAAACCTGCATTGCGTATTGTAAGTTGGGTGAAGAACAACCGACTGATTTACCCGCGTCTTATGACGGTTTTAACGCATGGATTGACGAACGCAGTGTGCCCTTTCTTGAGGACGCGCTAGTAGATTATGCGCAGGACAAGATGGGTGGCCAGCTCACGATTAAAGCGCCAAATTCAAAAGTGCCGAACGTGTCTGAAGATAGTCCGCTCGAAGACAGAATTAATTATGTCCTTCACAGTCAGGTTAATCCCGGACTTGCCTCGCATGGTGGCATGGTAAATCTGGTTGAAATCGTTGAAGAGGGCATCGCTGTGCTTCAGTTTGGTGGGGGATGTCAGGGTTGCGGTATGGTTGATATGACGCTGAAAGACGGTGTTGAGAAAACACTATTGGAACAGCTTCCCGAATTAAAAGGTGTGCGTGACGTCACTGACCATAGTAATACCGAAAACGCCTATTATTAGTTTCTCGCAGAATGAAAGCGGTAATGTTGCGAAAGGTTTGCGTTTGGCAATACTTGACAATGCTAGCCTTTCAAAACTAGGCCGAATTCACCATCAGATCTTCAGTCGTAAGCGAACGACGTTTCGGCAGCACATTTTTTACCTTTTCTCTTAAATTTCTCACCATCTCTTCTGTTGTTGCCCAACCCACACAAGCGTCAGTAATCGAAACGCCGTATTGCAGATCTGCTTTGTTAGCTGGAATTTTCTGATTCCCCGCAGCCAGGTTACTTTCGACCATAAAACCAATAATAGATCGGTTACCTT
>CAXRCG010000002.1:0-5983 GCA_964228885.1 Pseudomonadales bacterium
CACACTCTTTCCCTACACGACGCTCTTCCGATCTAAGATGTTTGCGAATCGATCCAGAACTAAAGGTCATCGTGGTGACAGTTCATGAGGAGGACCCATATCCGAGTCAACTGATGAGCGTAGGGGCGGCAGGTTACCTCACGAAAAAATCAGACGTTAATGAAATGGTACGTTCAATCAAGAGAGTGATGGCAGGACAGCGTTATATTAGCTCTGAAATAGCACAACAACTTGCTCTTAAACCCTTTTCTCAGACAAACATCTCACCATTTGAACAACTATCCGAGCGGGAAATGCAAATTACACTGATGGTAATCGAGGGCTATAAGGTACTGGCCATTTCGGAAAATCTGGCGCTGAGCCCAAAAACCGTCAACAGCTATCGATATAGAATATTCGAGAAACTGGCAATACCAAATGATGTCTGTTTGACCAAACTTGCGATTAAACACAAAATAATTGATGCGGAGTCCCCTGCGTGACGATAACGAATCCGTTGTACCGATAACAACAGCCACTAACGCATGTCGAACCTGTTTGATAAACTTTTGGGACTGAGGTCAGCTGGGGATTCCCATTACAGAAGTGATTATAAAGTCCGATTCGCAAAAGACGCTCGTGACTGAAGACAAGCTGCCTCACTGTAGACGCTGCCCTCGCATGCGACATCAGTTTAAGAAGTTGAGGATTAGCCATCCCGATTACTGGAATGCGCCGGTACCAGCCTCGGGAAAGAAGGGCAGCCCGCTTTTGATTGTCGGTTTAGCGCCCGGTATGCATGGTGCCAACCGCACTGGTGTGCCGTTCACGGGCGATGCATCAGGGGATTTGATTTTCAAGTCATTGGGCGCGCTCGACATTGCCCAAAGTGTCAGGATTACAAACGCCGTCAAGTGCCTGCCCGTTCAAAACAGCCCTAACGGTAATGAAATCAACAATTGCCAGTCATTTTTGAGTCAGGAATTGAGCCGCCATCTCGAGAGACCAGCAGCCACGTTATTGATACTGGGAGGTGTTGCCCATCGCGCTGTTTTAAAGGCACTGGGTTTGAAGCTAAAGGATTACCCATTCTCTCACGGTCAGGTAAACTTGCTGCCTAGTGGCGTGACCATGATCAGCAGTTATCATTGTAGTCGATATAACACTCAGACTGGTCGATTAACTGAAACGATGTTCATGAAGGTAATCCGACAAGCAGCCTCGACGGCCGGCCTGTTGGTATCAAAGAACACGCATACCAAAACCTGACGCTATCTTAAACATTGCCCAGAGTTATCATGTCCAAAGAAACTGACGCCAAAACCTTCGATGCTTCCAGCTTTTTGAAGCATCTTACTACCCGACCCGGTGTGTACCGAATGCTGGGTAACAAGGGAGAGGTGCTTTACGTTGGCAAAGCAAAAAATCTAAAGAATCGCGTCTCCAACTATTTCCGTACGACAGCACTTGATGCGAAAACACTGGCGTTGGTCTCTCATATTTGTGACATTGAATATACGATAACCAATAGTGAAACCGAGGCTTTGCTCCATGAACAAACGCTGATTAAGGAATTAAAGCCCCCGTACAACATCGATTTCAAGGACGACAAGTCCTACCCTTACATCTTTCTTTCTTCAAGAGATGAGTATCCCCGCCTTGCTTTTCATCGAGGTGCCCAGAAGAGAGCAGGTCAATACTTCGGACCTTTCCCTTCCGCCTATTCTGTTAGAGACAGTCTTAATATATTGCAAAAAGTCTTTCAGGTCCGCCAGTGTGAAGACTCGTTTTTCAAAAACAGAACCCGACCTTGCCTGCAGTATCAGATTAAGCGGTGTTCTGGTCCCTGTTGTGATCTCGTATCAAGCGAGGATTATGCTGAAGATGTCGATCATGCGGTGATGTTTCTTGAGGGTAAAAGTCGCTCAGTACTTGAGGACTACGCAAATAAAATGGAACAAGCTTCCAACGACTTGGCTTTTGAAAAAGCCGCCAAATATCGTGATCAAATTGCACACCTACAACGCATACAGGAGTCCCAGTATGTGTCTGGCACTACGGGGGATATCGATGTGATGTCGGCCATCGTCAATCCCGGCGGAACCTGTGTTCTGGTCATGATGGTTCGTGGCGGCAGAATGTTAGGCAACAAAACATTTTTTCCTCGTATTAAGGTCGAAAATACACCGTCAGAGGTGTTATCGGCTTTTATCCCTCGATTTTACCTGGCTGGTCTGGGGGGTAGAGAAATCCCTAAGGAAATTATCGTCAATGCAACGATCCCTGACAAATCGGTTATTGCAGACGTGCTGTCCGAGACCGCAAGCCATAAAGTAGCAATTGCAGATAGTGTTCGCGGACACAGAAACCGCTGGCTCCAATTGGCGAACACTAATGCAGAACAATCTCTGGGCGGACACCTAGCTAACAGAAATAACTTGGCTCAGAGATTCGCGTCATTGCAAAATGTGTTAAAACTTGACGAGACACCGGAGCGCTTAGAGTGCTTCGATATCAGTCATAGCTCAGGCGAGGCGACAGTCGCTTCCTGTGTCGTGTTTGACCAAAACGGGCCTCTGAAATCCGATTATCGTCGGTTTAACATAGAAGGTATTACGCCAGGAGATGACTATGCGGCAATGGCACAAGCATTGACCCGCCGCTATACACGTCTTAAGAAAGGGGAAGGCAAACTACCGGATGTTCTGTTCATTGATGGTGGAAAAGGGCAGTTAAGTGAAGCGATGAAGGTGATGGATGAGCTTCAGATTAGCGATGTGCTTCTCATTGGCGTGGCGAAGGGACCCACTAGAAAAGCTGGCCTCGAAAGTTTAGTGACACCTAGCGGCAAAGAAATTGAAATGTCGCCAGACAATCCCGGATTGCACTTGATCCAACATATCCGCGATGAAAGTCATCGATTTGCCATCACGGCGCATCGGCAGCGCCGGGGCAAAAAACGTAAAGAAAGCTTGTTAGAGGGAATATCAGGCGTAGGTCCTGGACGAAGGCGAGCATTGTTAAGACACTTTGGTGGCGCGAGCAGAGTACAGAGCGCGAGTATTGAGGAATTGACCAAGGCTGAGGGAATAAGTCAAAAGCTGGCGGAGCACATTTATGCTACGCTACACACAGCATGATTGTATCGTTGACACCTATATGAAGTTACCCATAAGCCTTCCAAACATCCTTACGAGTGTCCGTATAGCGCTTATCCCGGTGCTTGTCGCAGTATTTTATATACAATTTGAGTCACACTACCTCGTGGCAGCTGGCATTTTCACGCTTGCGAGTGTAACCGACTGGCTAGACGGTTACTTGGCCAGAAGGTTGAATGAGATGACCCCGTTTGGCGCATTTTTAGATCCAGTGGCAGATAAGTTGCTTGTGGCTGTCGCTTTGGTTTTGCTGGTTGAAGTACACGCCAGTGCTGTTCTCGCGATACCTGCACTTGTCATCGTTTGCCGAGAGATTGTTGTTTCAGCTCTGCGTGAATGGATGGCACACTACAGCTCACGGCGCAGTGTGGCTGTGTCCTTGGTTGGTAAAGTGAAGACGGTCTTTCAGATGGTCGCAATTATTGTTCTACTCGCTTTTGGACCAGATTTGCAGAGCTTACCGGTTAAGATTGGTTACGTACTGTTGTATGCCGCAGCGATTCTGACGCTTTGGTCAATGTATCAGTATCTGCGGCTCGCCTGGCCAGATCTATCATCCGGCATGACGAACGACTAGGGGTTCTGCCAGAAAACAATGCTTCTGTTTAGTAGCCGCGGCTGAAGCTAAAAAATACCTTGTCTTGGCGTCAGAATTTGACCGCGATAGAGCAGTTAAAGAGACGCTTTAGGCCTAATTAACTAAACGTAAAATCCTCTATCAATGTCTCATCCATCGTATCTAAACCCCGGGTGCTAGGCACGTGGCAATAGCCATCGAGATTTACAAAATTCGTCGATATTCGGCCGTGAATTTTAGTTCATTTTCCAGTAGACTTGCGGCCTTCGTTAAAACAGTGACTTTAAGCGTTACCTGGCTGGGTGGCAGAGTGGTCATGCAGCGGACTGCAACTCCGTTTACGCCGGTTCGATTCCGACCCCAGCCTCCATTCTTCGCCTCGCAAATACCTGATTCCACCTTTGCGAGCTATTGCTAGGCATCTGTTGCTAGGTTAAGTGTGTCTAGTTCAAGCAGGAGCGAATAGTGGCGATATCTCAAAACCTTGTAAGACATTCGCCATTGTTGTGTGGGATATAACCTAAGTGGCTACTCTTTAGTGCGCATCTACAGGGTAAATTCCTTCTGTCAGCACGTAGTTGTCTATCAAGATTTTTCGCGGTCCTACACTTTTCCAATTACGATGAGAGCATTTCTAGCACGCTCAAAGGCGCAAAAACCATGAGTATCCAAAGTCCACATATTTCTAAAAGATGCCAACTGATTTGCGTAAAGTTGATTTCTCGCAGACCGGCCTCCGGGAAAAAGGTTGCGCATTGGATAATTACGAAGGATCCATACAGAGGACCTAGTATTCCTATTGCTATTGCCGGGCCCATAAGAGGTGCATGTCCCTGATATGTATTGTAAGAAATTAACGCGATTATCACCGAGGCGAGACTAGCGATAACCATCGTTTCGCAAACCAGATAGTAAATGCTTTTGCTTTCGTTCCGGTTGACGAGAAGAAAGGCTGCAGCGAACGCGGCAAAAATGTACATAGTAGTGAGGTCTACGAATGCACCAACGCCGGAGTAGTAATGCATGCCGGCCCCGATTAGAAAAGTGTTAATTAGGACCACGAAGAATTTAGTTGAGTTGGAGTGACCATCCCGCTTTTTCGGTATGTAGGTTGTGTTTAGACTTAAATATCCAATGAAAGATATGATCCCCCCGTAAAAAACAGCCAACAAGGATTCGCCAACCAAACTTCTAGCTTGCTCTATGGTAGCAACATTTTGCAAGACACCAATCAAAGAAATACTACTAGCTAAAATACCTAGCGGAACGCCTAAGTGAAACCAAACGGATGACCAATGACTTTCTCCCGACCAAACTCGCCACCCAGTCGCAAAGAGACGTGGCATGAACACTAAAGCAAATAATTCAGGCTTGAAGTAATTAAGCAGGGGGATGGGATCATCTAGGGTTTTGATATAACCAGTATAATTTCCCATTATTTCCGAAAGAGCTAAGAATCCGAAGCAAAAGAAAAGAGAGATTCCCAGAACGGTTTTGACGTGTGTATGCATTTTCTAATCCCCTGTTATTCTGAATTTACATCATAGCTTTATGCCGGACTCAGCCAGGTTTTTGTGGACGCGTAACGACAAAAGTTATTGAATTGTCTGGTGACTCAATAGATCAAGTTTTCTTTCTAACGCCTGAATGCGAAGTTCCATTTTCTTCTCTTCCTCCTCACTTTCAATATTTAACATTTCTTCTTTCAACGAGGCTGGAGCAAGAAACATAAAAAAAATAAAACTTGATACTTCTAACCAATGCCAGTTCATTAACGGCGCTTCTAACTTTTTTGGGTCACCTATTTTGTAGGTGAGAAAATAAAGATAAATATATGAAGTAAGTGCATAGCTGATGCCTAGAAGCGCTGTTTCAAGTCCCTGTTTTTCTCCTTGATAATAGTTAATTAAACCTATTAGAACGTTGAGCATGGCCCCTAAGAGAAGAGATTGAGAGAGTGCACGAGGTATATTCTCGCGGTTACTAATTATCACAGCGACAAGAGCGGTTATTGCCCAAACGCCAAAGGGAAGTGATGAATAGAAAATTTTCAATCCCGCCCGTTATTCATAACCCAAATTAGCATTACGTGAAAAAACGTGATTAAAACTGAAGGTGCCCACCACTTAGCCACATTAGGGTCTAGCGGAACGTTAACAAACTCTACGAATTTAAATCTCCAGAAGTAGCCAACAGACGCAAGTATTCCTCCGTATAACAGTGGGAGCAACATGGTCGCTGTTATAGGTCCTATGAGTGAAGGATCAGA
>CAXRCG010000003.1:0-8773 GCA_964228885.1 Pseudomonadales bacterium
ATCGTTCAGTGTCCCAACCTGTTAGTCCCTGGTGCAACGGCGGTAAACCTTCGATACCGGCTTTCTGAGTCGTAAGGCATACGAGGGCAAAGCCATTTTCGAAGAGCGTCTTGCTATCGGCTTGAAACAGATCATGCCCAGCGGTCACGTTGTTCCATGTCAGTATTACCGTGCCGTTAAAGTCCGCTTGATCGCGAGGTGCGTAAACGATGAAACGAGTTTTGAAATTTTCGGCGCCAGCTTTTTCTACTTGCCAAAAGCCTCGGCGATCCAGCGCGGCACCCTCTTTCATTCGATACCGAATAGCTTCACCCTCAACAAAATATTCTTGCTCCAAATAATTTACCTCGTCCATGTCGAGCATCGACGCCGCAAACGGCCAGCCATGTTTCCCGCCCTGGATTGGACCCTGAATTTTTGTCGTGTTGGTCATTATATATTTCCCGATGAATAGCAGATTGTTGTAATGTGACGGTTCTCGAGATAATAATCAAATTGACAATTAACCTGCGATGGTCACACCCTAACTGACTAATGGTTAGGCTGCAGAGCAGATAGCAAAGGAGAATTAAATGAGCGTGATGACTTACAGCCTTGAGGGTGATGTAGCCATTCTGGCTTTTGACGATGGAAAAGCGAATGCCGTTAGCCATGCTTTCATTGATGCAATGGACGAAGGGTTGGATGCTGCCTTAAAAGAAGCGAAGGCAGTCGTGATATCAGGTCGAGCAGAACGATTTTCGGCGGGTTTTGATTTGTCGGAATTTAAAAAAGGACCCGAGGCAACTGCAAAACTGCTCAACAGGGGGACGGAAATGTTCTATCGATTATTCTCTCATCCTCAGCCGGTTGTTGCTGCTTGTACAGGCCATGCTATAGCAGCGGGCGGTTTTTTGTTACTGGCATGCGACACACGAATAGGTACTTCAGGGGACTTCAAGATTGGCCTGAATGAAACGGCGATTGGTATGACTTTTCCGGTATTTGGCCACGAACTGGCAAACTCAAGAATTTCGAAGCGCCATCTGACGGCAGTGCTGCTGCAGTCAACGTTGTACGATCCTGACGGGGCGATAGACGCTGGCTTTTTGGACGAAACGGTTGCGGCTGAACAACTGGAGGCGCGCGCGCTTGCGACAGCTGCTCAATTGGCGCAGTTACCAGGTGATGCTTACGCCCAAAACAAGCGAGATATCAGAGCGCAAAGTCTAGAGCGCATCAAAGATAGCATTGAATGACATCGCTAATCGAACCCCTTGTCATTTGTTAGGATGGAGCAAAAAAAAATATGATCGAGATCCACGGTAAAGTTACCGATGGCTTTGAGCCAGTGAAGGATTTATATGAACGCAATATGCGAACGTTGGCGGAAAGACAAACCCAGCTTTGCATCTATCATCGAGGCAAGAAAGTTGTTGATTTGTGGTCGAGCACTGAGGCGCACCCGGGATTTTCCCCTGATTCACTGGTCAATGTTTTTAGCAGCGGAAAAAGCCTCGAGGCGATCGCGATCGCGACGCTAGTGGGTAGGGGGCTGCTTGATTATGACGCGCGAGTGGCTGACTACTGGCCTGAGTTTGCTGCCAATGGCAAAGAGGCGCTGACGATCGCTGAACTCATGCGGCATGAAGCTGGTTTAGCTGCGTTTGATTGTTCTATTCCACCAGAAGACTTGCTGCCGGAAAATATCAAGGCAAACAAGATAGGAAAGTTGATCGAACTCCACAGGCAAAAGTACCGCGGCGCAGGAGGCAGTACAAGGGAATACCATGCACTCACTAGGGGCTGGATTGTGAACGAAGTCTTCCGGCGTGCTGACCCGAAAGGTCGAACAATTGGCGAGTTCCTTCAGGAAGACATTAGTGGTCCCCTTGGTATAGATGTGAATATTGGTCTGAGCGAAGATCAACTGAGTGAGGTGGTGCGAGTATCGCCTTTGCCATTAGGCTTTCAGTTTGCGCAGGGATTTAAGCCAAAATTTTCTGGTAGAAAAATTGAGCTTAATATTTTGCAAACCAGTCTCATGTTGTTGAGGCTGATGCCGAATTTGCTTAAGGCCACCGGGAGAGGCGCACCACCACCTTTTGTCGGAATGAATAAAATCGCCTTTTTTAATGAACCGGCAGTGGCGATGGGAGAGACGCCATCCGCTAATGCCAACTGCTCGGCGAGAGGGTTGGCAAAATTAGCGGCGGTGGTCTCGCTGGGTGGTAGTTATGAAGGTAATGAATATCTTTCTGAAGCGGCATGCGATGCGCTGCACGATAAACATGACAAAAAAGACATGGGATTCGGCGCAACCACATTCACTCAGGGAGGTGTCGCCCATTTTGACGAAGTCAGTACCCGCGCTTCGAAGCGAGACAGGAGTTTTAATAGTGGCAGAGAAGGGTTCTATGGTTGGATGGGGCTTGGTGGGTCGGTATTTCAATGGCACCCGGAACACGAGATTGGTTTCGGCTATGTACCAACCTCGCTGAATATACTGGACCTCTTTAATGAAAGAGCTAAAACCTACCAGGCGGAAGTGCTTAAGTGTGTGGCTGCACTGTGATAAGAAAAACCTGCCTAGACGCCAGGCTCAACGTTTAGCCTGGCGACCTCAGCCATGAGTCTCAGTGCTCGCTCGTCTCCGCTAATAGTCAATCCGGAAATGCCGCTGTCTTCCCAGTCCCTGAAACGTTTTTGTATTCTTGCCTTATTGCCGACAAGCGCACCCTGATCAACGAATTCATCAGGGACAGCGGCCGTTGCCTCATCCTTGCGCTTGGCCAGGTAGAGTTCCTGTATTCGTTCTGCAGCGTCGCCGAAACCCCGGCGGACCATCATCTCCTTGTGAAAATTCTTGCTCTTATGACCCATGCCACCCACATAGAGGGCGATGCCAGGTTTCATCTGTTCGAGACCAGCTTTGACATCATCGGTGATAATCACGTTGCTCATCGCCTGACATTCGAAGCTATCACTAGTCTTGCCTGCCTTCTGCAGACCCGCATCAATCCATGGTTTGTAGGTGTCAAAGTTCTCAGGGACCAGGCCCAGCGGAAGCCAGCCATCGGCGATTTCTGCGGTAAGCTTTACGGTTGATTCCATGCCGGTACCAAGCCATATCGGAATGTCCGGGTTCATATGCAGAATTGACTTCAGTGGTTTACCGATACCCATTGCGCCGTCACCGTTAAAGGGCAGGGTTATCTCCTTGCCTTCGTGAACAACCGGCTCCTCACGACGCAGCACTTTCTTCATGATTGTTACGTAGTCTTTGATACGGTAATACGGTTTGCCCCAAGGCTGGCCATACCATCCCTCAACGATTTGCGGTCCGGAAACCCCGATGCCGCAAATCACCCGATTACCGCCGGCCAGGGCATCGATTGTGGCGATGGTCATGGCCGCATTGGCAGGCGTTCTGCCCGCCAATTGTATAACAGCAGTACCGAGTTTTATTCTGTCAGTCTTTGCTGCAAGGTATGCCAATGGTGATAAGGCATCCGACCCGTAGGCCTCTGCGGTCCATACAGTGTCATAACCTAGTCGTTCGGCAAGCTGAACTTTTTCTACAGGTAGTTGTAGCTGGCCGCCAGAGTATCCAAGCATGAGTCCAAGTTTCATAAAAATTTTATCCTTTCATCTGTCGTATTGAGGGCCGGTCATCTGCCCGGATTTTGCGGGTGGATTGGGTAGCGTGTCGAGCGGTGGCCAGAGGATGGGAAGACCCTCACCCCGCATGGGTTCATTAACCCCAACGCCTGCGCGATCCAATGGGAATACCGGTCTGTTGCTGGTACGTGTTGAACCGTCGGCATAATAAACAATGGTAAAAACCCGCCTTGTTTTCGCCGAGATATTTGCCGCCGCCTGGTGCACAGTAAAACCCGAATGCCAGACCACCGAGCCTGGCTCAACCCATACAAATTCCGGTTTTGCACCTGCTAGCTTGATATCCTCCAGAATCGGGTAGGGCGTTGTCGAGCGAGTGATGTCGACGATCTTCAGCCCACCGACTTTGTGAGAGCCAGGAACGTATGCCATCGCGCCGTTCGTATCATCAATTTTTTGAAATGGTATCCAGGCACTGACAAGCGGGGTATCGCCAATTGGCCAAAAAGTCTGATCCTGATGTGCCTCGGTGTCTCTCCCACCAGGCTCTTTGTATAGCGCTTGGTCTTGCCAGAGTCGCACCTTCTCGGCGCCTAGTAGTTGCGCTGCGATACCTGCCAGGCCCTGATGAAAAGTCAGTGGTTTCACCGCTTTGGCTGTTTCCCATAGTCGCATGCATTGTACAAAAGATTGTTCATAGGCCGACTTTTGCTCAAGCGCACGTTGATCATCAGCGGTTCTCAAGGCGACTTCTCGATCGACAGCTGTCCCAAACTGATCGATTTCTGATGTTGTTAGCACATCTTGGGTCAGTAGAAACCCTTGGTCTCTGTATCGTTGAATATCTTGTTCACTCACTGTCGAGGGATAAGCTGGTTCAGATTTCATTGATGCTTCCATGTTCAATTTGTAGGTTTTAATAACTGCCAGTCAGGGGGTGTCTCAGGGTGATCCAACGGACCGCGTGCATTCTTGACGACTCTGCGTTGGTCATCAAGCCAACATGCCCATTCGCTGCAGGCTACTAGTTCGTCATGTCGCTTGGTTTGATGCTGGCGGAGGAGATCTTGCATGCGTCTCAGTACTCCACTGTTCGCGGTAGCCATGATATTTTCCCGCTGCAGCGGGTCCAATATGAGATCGTATAATTCTTCTCTGCCGTCCAGACGCCGACAGTACATATGGTTTTTTGTGCGAACGCCTCGCCATTCCGCACCATCCTGAAACCAGTCGAAATACTTGGAGAAATTCATGAGGAATATGCTGTTTTGTTCTTGTGGCGGCGGTGTTTTTACATTGCCGCTCGCTACTGAACATGCACTTACATGGGTCGTTAGTGAGCTTGAAATGTCTTCGCCTTCAACTGTTGCTGGAATTGGGATGTCAGCGAGTCCACAGATTGTTGGAAAAAAATCGACCATGCCGAGAAGAGCATCCGAGCGTGTATTGGCTTCGATTTTTGATGGGTAAGAGATTATTGCGGGTATTTTGACCGACGCGTCGTAGGGGTTTTTTTTCGACCAAGGATTGACCCCCTGAGAACCACCCTGCGTGCCATGATCAGATGCAAACACAAAAATGGTATGATTGAGCAGGTTGCGTGATTCAAGATGATCAAGCAGCTTGCCCAACATTTCATCAACGGCGAGTATCATTGCCAAATAATGTCGATACATTTCAGCTGAAGGCGCAATGAGTGCTTCTGGCACGTTATCGGGCAGGGTGATCGTGTCGGGCAACATTTCGTAAAATTTGTCGGGCGCGAATTTTTCGGGTGTGTAATGTGGTTGATGCGGTGAAAGGAACAGCAGGAACGGGTTGTCATCAGCTTCTTCGATAAACTCGAACGCATAATCCAGTAAACCCTCGGTTTCGTAGCCGCGCCAGCGTTCGTAGTTCCAATCTCCCTTGTGTACAAAACCGTTGAAGTAAACCATATGTTGATTGTAGGCTCGCCAGTAATCGAACCCGAGTCTATCTCGGCCTTTTGGTACCCAGTCAGGCTGCATCGGCATGCGATCGAGTGCTGGCCAATGTCCTGTATGAAGATGCCACTTGCCAATCCACGCAGTTTTGTAGTCCTGATGCGCAAACGCATCGCCTATTGAAATTTCCGAGTGACGAGTACGGGTTGAATTTATTAGGTGGCCAGTACTTTGCGGATATCTTCCCGTCACCAGCATGGCTCTCGCCGGCGTACAAACAGGGCAGTTGGAAATAGCGTTGTCCAGCGTGACCCCCATGGCAGCCAGACGATCAATGTTTGGGGTTGCTATCTGCGTTTCGCGATAACCATGATTACCGTAAAGGGGCAGTGACTGTGCTCTAAGCTGATCAGGATATAAAACAACGACGTTAGGTTTGTCAGTCATGGGCGGGCAAACTCAGCGTCGATCAATCGTTCTGTGACGAGTCTTTCGAATGCATCCTGATCTTTCCAGTTCATCGCGCAATTTACCAGTTGACCGGCATCATCAACCAGTGTTTTCCCGTCATCGGTGATAACGATAGGTAGCTGTTCCATCTCTAACAGCGATTCACTAAAGGCCAAGTACACGGCGACAGTGTCATACAGCAGGGATGACTGTGCCTGTGGATCAATTTCAGAAATGATGGGCCAATCTCTTACTTGTTCGCACCAGAGAAAGTGATTTTCCATGACAGCCTTAGCGAGAGGGTCGTCGGATAGATTTACTGCTTTAAAATTTTCGTCGCGTAATAGCACGGTGCCACAAGTGTCTAGTGGCGTAATCGTGATGTCCCAAGGTGTTGCAAAGACACGTTGGCATGCGAGTGTGTGCTTCTTGACGTTGTATTCCTTCATAGGTTTGTTAGCGCCCAAATAGCCACGTCGAATACTCCCGTGCATGCCGATAAATCTCGAGTTATTAACCATATCAGGCCTGCGTGCCAGTGCTGCTGCAATGTTGGGTACAGGACCGATACAGATAATGCTGACTTTTTGAGCACTGTTTATCACGACGTCACACAAGGCGCCAACGCCATCGATCAACACCTCACCTGGGTAATCTTCAAGGCTAAAATCCGTCACCCAGGGTTCATGGGTTCTCTGTGTTTCGTCGAGTGGAATGCCAATACCGATGGGAATCTCGGTTCGTCCTGCTATTTGAAGCAATTTTGCAACAATTTTTGCAGAATAATGTGTGTCACCGGTATCGGTGGTGATTAACTTGATGTCCAGTTCGGGACAGCGCAGCAAAAATGCGAGTGCCCAAACATCATCGACGTCAAAACCAATATCGGTATCTAGAATAACAGGCGTCGGCATTGAGATTTCCTCTGGAATTTCTCTCCGAGTATACGTCAATTGACTTTATTGGCATGTGTTTTTAACTAGAGTATTGTTAAAGCAATCATCCGATTAGACGAGGGGCCTATCTCGATGAGCGTTAAACATGGTCAAGCTTCAAGCGAAAAACAAGCGCAATACAATCGTGTTGCAAAAAAGTATTCAGAAAAGCTCGTTCAGCACCGAGCAGACGTCCGAGAGAAGTTGGGGGCATCAGTGCGCCCTATCGAATCGTTATTTCCGGATTTCAATAAAGTTGGGTTGGGGGTTCATCTTGAATTTGCACGGATGGGCAATCAACCAGTCACGGATGAGCTTCAGGAGTGGGCTGAGGCGCTGGATATTCACTTTGAGCATCTCGGGCTAACACTCGGCACGGTGCTGCACAACGTCGATCTAAAGCATCCTTTAACAGCTGAATTAGTCGCCTTTATCAGAGATGCATTATTGGAAAGAAAAGTCATTTTTTTCCGGGACCAGCATTTGTCGGAAGATGAACAGGTTTCTTTTGGTCGAATGTTCGGTGATCTTGATGCGTTTCCATTTGGTAAAGCAGGTAATAATCCCTTCATTCTTGAGATTAGCCACGGTGATCAAAGCCCCGGTGCAGAAAATAGTTGGCATACCGATGTGACCTGGATGGAGAAGCCCTCTCTCGGTTCAATTGCGCAATGCGTGAAGGTGCCGCCCTATGGCGGTGACACGCTATTCTCGGACAGTTACGCCTGTTATCAGGGGTTGCCTCAAGCGATGCAAGAAAAACTCCAGCATCTTCACGGCGTTAACGATTACCAGGTGTTTCTCATGGGGCGTGGCCAAGGGGAACTTCCGGACGATATTGTTGAAGGGCTTAAAAAAGAGATACCTTTTGGTGTGAGTCATCCATTGTTGAGAACGCACCCGGAAACCGGTAGAACAACACTTTATATGCACGGCGGCTTTTTGCGGCATGAATCGCTGTACGACGTGCGAACGCAGAAAACCTTGCCTGAGCACGACGCCAAACAGATCGTGGCTTTTCTCCAGCAGCAACATGGCAGGCCAGAATATACTTGTCGCTTCAATTGGGCACCGGGTTCAATCGCGTTTTGGGATAATCGAGCGGTTCAACATTATGCCGCCAGCGACTACTACCCGCATGAGCGTTTGTTGCGAAGGGTGACCGTCAGTGGTGATAGACCTTATTACAAACCTGGGGCGATGAAGCAGAGCTGCACCTAGCACTAGGCTTAGGATATCCGATAAGCGCAATTTGGACTTTATTGCGGGTTTATAAATGAGGTATCTTTTTCTAAATTGAAATAAACGACTGGTTCCAGCAAGAGGAAACAACTATGTCACACGATACGATCATTCGCGGCGCAACGATTATAGATGGTACTGGCGGTGAACCCATTAGTGCTGATATCGCCATTGATGGCGAACGAATCTCTAGGATTGGAGATTTGACAGGCGTTGAAGCGGGCAGAAAAATTGATGCCGAGGGTAAAATCGTGACGCCGGGTTTTGTTGATTTGCATACCCACCTTGATGCGCAGGTAGGTTGGGATCCAGAAATGAAGTCCAGCTCCTACCATGGTGTGACTACTGCGCTCATCGGTAATTGTGGGGTTACCTTCGCACCCGTAAGTCAAGGAAACCACCGCTTGTTGGCTGAACTGATGGAAGCCGTGGAAGACATCGGAGCGAATGCCATTATGGATGGCTTGCCCTGGAACTGGTCTAGCTATGGTGAGTATCTGGATTCGGTGCAGGCTCTAAAGCCAGCGCTTAATATAGTTGGGCTGGCTGGCCACTCGGCGATACGTGTTGAAGCTATGGGTGACAAATCCATGGACGAAGGCGTCCAGGCTACACCTCGCG
>CAXRCG010000004.1:0-12707 GCA_964228885.1 Pseudomonadales bacterium
ATAGAACCGGTATTTAGCAAATCGACAATTTCTTTACTCTGTTGTCTCGCCAACTGGGCCGCTTTTTCGCTGATCAAAGCACTCTGAATATCTGAAGAAACTTCAACTAAAGGGCGTACTTCGCGCGGTTGATGTTCTTCGACTCGAATAACAACATGATGGTTCGGATCAATTTCGATCAAGTCGCTATTAACGCGATCCAACAACACATCCGAGCTGAAGGCAGCATCCAAGACCCGAGAATTCGCCGCGACCCCCTCATTTGTAGAACGATTCACTCTACCAGTCTGTTTGATTTCCAACCCGAGTTCTTCGGAGAGCTCAAAAAGGTCGTTGCTTTCATACGCCAACTCGCTCAGCCGAGCCGAACGGTTGACGAACACTTCCTCAGCTTCTGCTTCGCGGTACGACTTTTCTAACTTCTCTCTTATTGCGAAAAAATCTGGTGTCTCCGCTGCTTCAACGCCTAACAACTTAATCAGGTGGTATCCAAACTCCGTAAGAACCGGCGCAGAAAGCTCATTCAATTCAAGTTCATTTGCAGCCTCTTCGAACTCGGGCACAAATGTACCAGCCGCGTTATAACCCAGGTCGCCACCCACTTCTGCGGAACCTGGATCCTGAGAATATTGCTTCGCAAGTTCAGCGAAATCGTCACCAGACTTAAGTTTTTCGTAAACCTCTTGAATACTGCTAAGCGCTTCTTCCTGACTTACTTCATCATTCACTTCAACTAGAATATGGGCTAATTGTCGGCGCTCGTCTTCAGCATAGATTTCCTTTGTCTCCTCATAAAAAATCATCAAGGCGTCTTCTGAAACATCAATTTCGCCCATCAGGTCGGCTCTCTTTAATTCAACAAAACTTAACTCGACACTCTCTTCGGTCATATACTGATTGGCGTTCGCGTTATAGTACGACTCAACATCTTCTTCAGTAACTTCTATTTCGTCACTTAGTGTTTCTGTATCGATTCTCAAATATGCGATGTCCCTTGTCTGCTGAGCAAGGCTACTTGATTTCAGTACTTCGTCTTCCGTATAGAACGCTGTAGCGCTGATCGCCGCACTTAGCTGCTGAAAGGTCTTGTCTCTTCTCATTTCCTGACGGTATGAAACAGGTGAAAATCCAGCGCTACCAATGACTAATTGAAATTGCCCCGGATCAAAAACTCCATCTAACTGAAATGCGGGTGTTGCGCGTATTTCATCATCGAGCGCAGCATCACTGAAACCCAGCCCCAGATCTTTGGCCGCATCAATTAAGAGTGCCCTATTAATCAAATCTCGCAACACATTTTGGCGCAGCACATCTTCATCGATATCGTCCACCGATACTTCCTGAGCGAGCATCATGCGCCTATTCCTTTCGACCGCTAGCTCCATTTCCTGTTGAGAGATATCGGTACCATTCACCGTTGCAACTTTAGGCACTGGCGCCAAAAATGTCGTAATAGACCCCATGCCGAAAAGGGCGAATACGATGATGATCATAAAAACAATAATTTTCGCAACTAGCCCTTGGGACTTATCACGCATGTTTTGGATGGACATTAACTACCTCAATCTTCCAATATACGGGTGTCTAACTCTAAGTGATGTATTCTACATCGAAAATGCCGGCACTAATTCTGACAACGCACAAAAAATGGCGCATCTAAGATGCGCCATTCCGTGAAAGATTGAACCGCCTTTCCTTTCATATATTTGCACTCGCAGCCGACGGCTTAACGCGCTACGACAGCAGTACAATCGGTTCCATTGATTCTTTGGAACGCAACCCCAAGGCTGCCATCTCAGTAAAGTGGAATCATGCGTAAGACAAAATAATTGCCCCGCACGCTCCTTTTCATTGAAAGATGTCCGACTCTGAAGAAGTCTGGAACCAAGCGACTAAATCTGTTTAGACCCTGTTAGTTAACAGCATCCTTCAGTGCTTTACCCGCTTTAAAGGCAGGAACTTTAGCCGCAGCAATCTGTATTTCTTCGCCAGTTTGAGGATTTCGGCCGGTTCGAGCCGCCCTGTCTCTCACTGTAAAAGTGCCAAAGCCTACCAAGACCACAGAATCGCCTGCTTTCAATGCACCTGACACAGAGTCAATCATTGAATCAAGCGCCCGGCCCGCTGCTGCCTTAGTAATATCGGCAGACTCCGCAATGTTTTCTATTAATTCTTGTTTATTCACACTCCACCTCTTTGTGTTGAGAAACCAAGTACTGGAAATCCCATTACCGATAAAAAAATTTTAAAGAACCAAATAACGTACGCTTTGGTAGCTGTTAAAACCCTATCAACCTGAACGTGACCGTATCACGCTCCAGATTAAAATCAAAAGCGTTTTAGTGAACCCAAGGCACGCCTCCCATCAACTCGCCTTTGGTAAGACGAAGTGCGAAAACACGCTTTGCATAAACCTACACCCACTTCTGAGTTATACCAACTCGGCAAAATAGCTGTCAAGACAAAGTTCCTAATGTGCGCTAATTCTAACGTCTAGCTCGGAATCCTTTCTATTTTCTTGCTTTTCTAGTTCTTCTTCAGTGAGCGGTTCCGGCATACGTTGGAGTGCTACCTCCAACACTTCATCTATCCATTTCACGGGGCGTATATCTAAGTCACCTTTGATATTGTCCGGGATTTCTTTCAGATCACGCTTATTTTCGTCCGGAATTAAAACGGTCTTGATGCCACCCCGGTGTGCCGCCAATAACTTGTCTTTTAATCCACCAATGGGCAGCACCTGGCCACGTAATGTTATCTCCCCCGTCATTGCCACATCGGATCGGGCGGGAATACCCGTGAGTACAGATACAAGCGCAGTGCAAAGACCAATACCCGCGCTAGGGCCATCTTTGGGTGTTGCGCCCTCGGGCATGTGTACATGCAGATCATATTTCTCGTAATAATCACCTTGAATACCCAAGACCGTCGCACGGCTTCTGACGACAGTTAAGGCTGCCTGAATAGACTCCTGCATGACATCACCCAGCGAACCGGTCTTGATGGTAGAGCCTTTACCAGGCACAGCCATAGCCTCAATAGTGAGCAATTCCCCTCCGACACTCGTGACCGCCAAACCAGTCACCTGACCAATTTGATCATTTTCTTCTGCTTTACCAAAGTTGAACTTTCGGACACCGCTGTAATCCTCAAGATCTGCGGGGGTGATAGCAAGCGTATCCGGGATTTCATTCTTCCCGGATAAGGCTTTTTTCTTAACCACCTTACGACAAATCCTTGCAACTTCACGCTCAAGTCCACGGACGCCAGCTTCGCGACTGTAGTACCTAATGAGATCTCTGAGTGTGTCTTCACCGATATCAACTTCGCCATCTTTCAAACCATTGTTACTGGCCTGCTTTGGCACCAAGTAACGGGAGGCGATATTCATCTTCTCGTCCTCTGTGTAACCCGGAATGCGAATGATCTCCATTCGGTCCAGCAGTGGCGGTGGTATGTTCATGGAATTGGATGTACAGATAAACATCACCTCAGAGAGGTCGTAGTCAACTTCCATATAGTGATCGTTAAATGAGTTGTTTTGCTCAGGGTCAAGCACTTCCAACAGTGCTGATGAAGGGTCCCCTCGATGATCCTGACCCATCTTGTCTATTTCATCCAATAGAAACAAAGGGTTCTTAACGCCAGACTTTGATAATTTCTGGATGATCTTTCCAGGCATTGAGCCAATGTAAGTTCGTCTGTGGCCTCGGATTTCGGCTTCATCCCTGACACCACCAAGCGCCATTCGAACAAACTTTCGATTAGTTGCTTTTGCGATAGATTCACCTAAAGATGTCTTGCCAACGCCGGGTGGACCTACTAGACAAAGCACCGGTCCCTTGATCTTTTTTACACGACGCTGAACCGCCAGATATTCAAGAATGCGATCCTTCACCTCTTCAAGACCAAAGTGATCGGCTTCAAGTACTGACTCGGCTTCCAGAATGTCAGTTCTGACCCTTGAGCGTTTCTTCCAGGGCGTATTTAACATCCAGTCGATGTAACTTCTGACAACTGCTGCCTCCGCTGACATAGGCGACATCATTTTCAGTTTATTGAGTTCCTGAGTAGTCTTGTCTTTCGCTTCCTTCGGCATACCAGAGTCGTTAAGCCGTTTCTGAATGTCCTCCACTTCATTTGGCACGTCTTCAAGGTCACCCAATTCTTTCTGAATAGCCTTCATCTGCTCGTTTAGGTAATACTCGCGCTGACTTTTCTCCATCTGTTTTTTAACGCGACCCCGGATCCGTTTCTCCACGTTAAACAGGTCAATTTCGCTCTCAAGCAGCTTCATCATATGTTCAATCCGTTCGCTCAGATTGGACATCTCGAGAATTTTTTGCTTCTCTTCAAGCTTCAGGCTCATTTGTGCAGCGATGGTATCAACCAAACGGCTGGGATCGTCTACACTAGAGAGTGAGGTCATGACTTCTGCGGGCACTTTTTTGCTGAGTTGGACGTACTGATCAAATACTGACATAAGCGAGCGCACAAGCGCTTCAGATTCAGCGGCACTCACTGACTCTTCTTCGATGATGCTGACTTCGCTGATCAAGAATTCTTCACCATCCGAAATCGACAGAACTTCAGCCCGCGAACCACCTTCGACGAGAATCTTGACGGTCTTGTCTGGCAGTCGAATCAATTGAAGGATCGTCGCTACTGTCCCGTAATCGAACAGGTCATCAGGACCCGGGGCTTCGTTTTCTGGGTCCCGTTTTGCGACCAATAGGACTTTCTTACCCTCGTCATTCTTCTGAGCATAATCAAGGGCGCGAATCGATTTCTCAGTGCCAATGAACAGTGGTTGTACGCCATGAGGATAGACCACCATGTCGCGTAAGGTAACGATCGGTATGTTCTTTAAAACGGGCATATATTCTCCTGTTACCCTTATTTTTGCTTACGGCGATGGAAAAAATCCAACATTCCGCTCGAGAAGTGACACGCTTAAAGCATGATTTCGCGCCTCTTCAACTTTTCTTCATCTCAATTGAACTGGTCACAGTTAACAGCAGTTTATAGGCACTTCGATTAAACCTCACGCCAAATCTACTTGTCCGCTTTGGAAACAGATCAAAAACTTCGCGCTGAACGTGAGATTCACTTCATCCCTTCAGCAACAAAAAAGGGGCTGATGAGCCCCTTTTCTAATTACTTCTCTGTTCAGGTAGCAATCAGCTAAGCCAGTCAGCTGATGCAACTACTCAGAGGACGCTTTTTGTTGCTGATCCTGAGTCTCGTATATCAAAATCGGATCGGAGGCACCATTGATCACGTTTTCATCAATGATTACCTTGGTCACGCTGCTCTCTGAAGGAATTTCGTACATAATTTCCAAAAGCACGGCCTCAAGAATAGACCTTAGGCCTCGCGCGCCTGTTTTGCGTTCCATCGCCTTGTTTGCAACCGCAACCAGTGCATCGTCTCGAAAATCTATTTCGACGTCTTCCATCTCAAACAACTTCGAGTATTGCTTGGTATAAGCGTTTTTTGGTTCCTTCAGAATACGAACCAAGGCATCAGCATCAAGTTCATCAAGGGTCGCAATTACCGGCAAACGACCAACAAACTCAGGGATCAGACCATAACGAACAAGATCTTCAGGCTCAACGGTGCGCAAGGTATCGCCCAAGTTTTTCTTACTGCTTTCAGTCTCGACACTCGCACCAAACCCAATGCCACTCTTTGAGGAACGGTCCATAATGACCTTGTCCAAACCGGCGAAAGCCCCGCCGCAAATAAACAGAATATTTGAAGTGTCTACCTGGAGAAATTCTTGCTGAGGATGCTTACGACCGCCCTGCGGGGGAACAGAGGCAACAGTGCCCTCTATGAGTTTCAATAACGCCTGCTGAACACCTTCGCCAGAGACATCTCTGGTGATCGAGGGGTTATCGGACTTTCGTGAAATCTTATCGATTTCATCAATGTAAACGATTCCTACCTGCGCTTTATCTACGTCGTAATCGCATTTTTGCAAAAGTTTTTGAATAATATTTTCTACGTCTTCTCCAACATAACCCGCTTCTGTAAGCGTAGTCGCGTCCGCAATTGTAAAAGGGACATCCAGCAGTCTGGCAAGTGTTTCGGCAAGCAGCGTTTTACCAACACCCGTCGGTCCAACTAGCAGTATATTACTCTTTTGTAGCTCTACCTCATCTTTCTTACCACTATAATTCAACCTTTTGTAATGATTGTATACAGCTACAGAAAGGACTTTCTTCGCCCATTTTTGACCTATAACGTATTCGTCAAGAATTTCCTTGATTTCCTGCGGTGTTGGAAGGCTCTTAGATTCACCTTCTTCGGCAGTTTCCTGAAGTTCCTCACGGATAATGTCGTTGCAAAGTTCGACACACTCATCGCAGACGTAAACAGAAGGCCCTGCAATTAATTTACGAACTTCATGCTGACTCTTACCACAGAAGTTGCAATGAAGAAGTTTTCCATCTCCATTATTCCCGTCGTTTTCGTCGGACATAACATCACCTCACTCTCAATTTTGTTCAGCATACCAAAGAAACTATGTGCTTGTGTAAATGAGCCTTGCAGCCAAATCATTTAGATAAGTTGGCAATCAAGGGACAGGACACAGAAGTATTATATATAAAGTTGACTGATTTAAAACGGTAACAGCACCAAGATCGGTTATACCGATGAAAGCGCGGTTCGTGGCTCCTGCACTCGATCGACAAGCCCATACTCAGCAGCTTCGTTTGCCGTCATGAAATTATCGCGCTCGGTGTCAGCAGCTATTTGCTCAACGCTCTTGCCTGTATGGTCGGCTAGAATCTGATTTAAACGATCTCTCAAGAAAAGAATTTCCTTTGCTTGAATCTCGATGTCAGATGCCTGTCCTTGCGAACCACCGTGTGGCTGGTGAATCATGACTCGGGAGTTGGGTAGGCAGTAGCGTTTTCCTTTGGCACCACCAGCAAGCAGAAAGGAGCCCATACTTGCGGCTTGGCCGATACACATGGTGCTGACGTCGCAATTAATGAACTGCATGGTGTCATAGATCGCTAGGCCCGCGGTCACCGAGCCGCCTGGTGAATTAATATACAGCTGGATATCCTTATCGGCATTCTCGGACTCTGCAAACAACATTTGGGCAACAACAATATTAGCGACCGCATCATCGATGGGACCGACAATAAATATAATGCGTTCTTTCAGTAGCCGAGAGTAGATATCGTATGAGCGCTCTCCCCTAGCCGTTTGTTCAACAACCATCGGCACGTAGCCAAGACTCTGGGTGACCGGACGAGTAGGATCGTAAATATTGCTCATTTAAACCTCATGCATACTTGGAAAATTCTTTTGGCAGAACCAAAAGTCTCAAATTCACTGTGGTGCTTTGCACTACACCGTTAATATTGCGACATTTTCACAAAGTTTCAATGCCTGAGGGTGACTTATTTACCTCAATCTTCTTTTTCAGGGGATTCGGCGTCTTGTTCAACCTCTTCCAATTCCGATTCGTCGGCCTCTGTTTCAACCTCTGGAGGCTGAACAGGCTTGATTGCTTCGTCGTAACCCATTGTTTCAGTGGTCACCACAGCCTCTGCGATAACTGTGTCTATCACCTGTTCTTCGAGAACTAGATTTTGAATCTGGTTCAACTGCTCTTCATTACTGTAGTAATAATTAATCACCTGCTCTGGCTCCTCGTAGGAGCTGGCCATTTCTGTAATCTTTTCTTTCACCAGATCAGCGTCTGCAGATAGCGACTTCTCTTCGACAATGGCGTTGACCAGCAAACCCAGCACCACGCGCTTTGATGCCTGATCCTTAAACATTTCAGCTGGCAAAATTGATGGGTCTATCTGCTGCTGACCGCCGAACTGTTGAATAGCTTCACGTCTCATTCGATCAATTTCTGATTCAATCAAAGCCTGTGGAACCAACAAGTCATTAGTCTCAGCGAGACCATCGAGTACCTGATTCTTTACTTTAGTTGCAATTGCCGCCTTTAGCTCCTTCTCCATATTTGCAGTGACTTCGGTCTTAAAGGCATCGAGACCACCTTCAGTGACCCCAAACTGTTCGAACAGGGACTCGTTTAGCTCCGGAAGCTTGGCTTCAAGTACGGAGTTTACCTTCACCTTAAATACAGCATCTTTGCCCGCTAGATCGCTGGACTGGTAGTCCTCAGGAAAAGTGACATTGAGCTCTGTCGCTTCACCTGTTTTTGCCCCGATCAACCCCTCTTCAAACCCTGGAATCATGCTGCCGCTGCCAATCACTAGATCAGAGCCTTCCGCTTTACCACCTTCAAAAGCTTCGCCGTCAATGAAACCTTCAAAATCAATGTTCAGTTTGTCGTCGTTTTGGGCTGCTCGATCGACCGCTTCAAACTCTTTACGTTGTTCACGCAGGGTCTCAATCATCTTTTCAATATCTGCTTCGGTCACACTGGCTTCAGGTTTTGTGACTTCAATACCTGAGAAGTCTGCCAATGTAATTTCAGGGAAGACTTCAAAAACCGCAGTAAACTCAAGATCTTGGCCCGGCTCAATCTTTACATCTTCAATCTGGGGAGACCCAGCTGGAGATATCTCTTCCTTGATAACCGCCTCGCGATATGAGGATTCCATCAATTCACTACTGACTTCTTGGCGAATACCGGCGCCGAATCGGCGATTTACTTCCTTCATCGGCACTTTACCTGGTCTGAACCCTTTGAGACGCACTTGGCCAGCAGTTTGCTTTAGCTTAGCCTCTACTTGACCCTCGAACTCATTCGAGGGCACTGTGATGTGCATTCGTCGTTCCAAGCCAGAAGTTGTTTCAAGGGATACTTGCATTGCAGTTACCTGTTTTTATCGTCGAACATTCATAGTCGAGCAAAATAGATGGTGCGAAAGGAGAGACTCGAACTCTCACATCTTGCGATACTGGAACCTAAATCCAGCGCGTCTACCAATTCCGCCACTTTCGCATGTATGTAATCTGGTTCCACAGAGGGAGCCGAAGGGCGCGGATTATAGAGGCTATTTGTTGCCAAAACAATGCTCTCTCTAGACGCAGATATCGCAGCCAGCCTAATCAGCGCATTCTCAGCTAAGTTGGTGTTGTTTACTCGCTTAAACTGCTTTGGTCAGCAAAGCCAGTAAATGCTGACGGAGGCCGCAAACAGCATCGGATCGAACGCGCCGACTAATCGCAATAAAATAGCGCTCGGCTACTCAAATCATAAGAAAATTGTCTTTCTGTCGCTATGAACAGCGCGAGCTAGCTTTGGTCCCTTTGTCGAAGCTGGTACCCGGAGAATATCGGCTATGTCACCTTGGCTCAAAACTCTAGGCGTCGCCAAAATGACCCATCTAAATATTAATGTAAATTATCGATAAATCTTATATCTTTATGTTTTATATACAAACAACTTCTGACGAAAATAACGTTCGTGAATCGCTCACTCATCCATGAGTCGCCGCATAGCTTCCTTTTATTGATCCTCAGGATTGAAACCCGTGTGGCGCACTTTGACGCGCTTCTCCCTTAACGCAAGGGATTCACATAATTTATGAAAGTGCGCTAGGTGATGACTGGTGCTCGCTTGGAAATATGTTGTAAAAATATGAAACTGTATTGGCGGAAACGGCGATATGAGGTTCAGGCCACCACCTTGCTTTCTCTCAAGCTTGAGATTCGATCCTCGCCGTATCCAAGGTACATGGAAAGCACTTGATCAGTATGCTCGCCCAATCCTGGTGATTCACTGGAGGTTGAGATATCCACACTAGCAAACAAGTAAGGCGCATTCTGAATCTTGAACATGCCATATTCGTCCTGCTGTTCAGTAAAAACATTTCGGGAAAGTATTTGCGGGTGGTCAAATAGATCTTCCGCAGCATTGTAAACACTGCAGGGTACACCGTATCTGTTGAGTGCTTCTTCACATTCAAGCGAAGACAAATGGAGCGACCAGCTTTCGATTTCTGCAACAAATTCCTTCATATGTCTAAATCGGTGGCTACTGCTGAACCTTTCATCCCTGAGCATATCCTGCCGTTTTATAGCCTCACAAAGCCCCTGCATGTTTTTCCCGGACAATATACAAATCATCAAATGACCATCCTTTGTTCGAACCGGATGAAATCCACCACCTTTTGGTGCATTTTCAATTTGCGCACCCTGCATTTGCCCGGGTATCAACGAAATCATGGACTCGAGCATAGTGACATCGATGTGTTCACCCTTCCCTGTCTGCTGTCGCCCGAGTAATGCCGTCTGAATGGCGCCATAGGCATAAGAACCCGTCAACATGTCGGCGATCATAATGCCCCAGATCGAAGGTTCAACATCCTCTTCGCCTTGTGATCGCATATGGGTTATGTCAAAGCCACCGGCTGCGTGTGCAATCGGCGCATAGGCAGCGCGTTGAGCAAAGGGGCCTTTTTGACCGAACCCGGATATAGAACAGTAAACTAGATCAGGCTTAACAGCAGCCAGGGATTCATAATCAAGCCCAAATTGCTTCATAACGCCAGGTCTGAAGTTCTCCACAACCACGTCGGCATCTGCCACCAGCGCCTTTGCCATAGTTTGACCTTCATGTGTTTTTAGATCGATGGCAACACTCTTTTTACCTGCATTAAAATGGGAAAATACTCGGCTAGTACCTTTCGGTCCACGAATGACATCACCTAAGCCTGGTGTTTCAATTTTTATCACATCTGCACCACAGTCCGACATTAACCGGGTGCAAATCGGTCCCGCATAAACAGCGGAAAAATCTATTATTTTTAGGTGTGCCAGCGGTTTCGTTTGACTCATAATTTCATGCTACTCATTCCGGTGAGAAAAAAACACTAGGGTAATAGCAACAAGGTTACACCAGATTGAATACCTGAGACCACCGCGGAATAATGGCGAGATCTCGCAATATACCGACTGTCACCACCTATCGTTAGCAAAAATGTTTGCGCTAGTCACAATGTCCATTCATTATTATTGACTGTAGAAAAACTCTGATGATCCAACAAAATGGAGAGCACGATGTACGACTTGATTATCCGAAACGGCACGATTATCGATGGTTCAGGTAACCCCCGCTATTTGGGCGATGTAGCCGTTAAAGATGGCACAATCGAAAAACTGGGCACAGCCGATGATCCCGTTATAGCAGCTTCAGCTGATTCGGAAATCGATGCCAAGGGAAAGCTTATTACACCTGGATGGGTAGACATTCATACTCACTATGATGGACAAGCTACTTGGGATCCACTCTTGGCTCCATCAAGCTGGCACGGTGTAACTACCGTGGTTATGGGAAATTGTGGTGTAGGATTTGCCCCCGTAAAACCCAAAGACAGAAACTTTCTTATTGAGCTGATGGAGGGTGTTGAAGATATACCAGGCGCAGCCCTGTCGGAAGGTATCAAATGGGAATGGGAGAGTTTCCCCGAGTATCTTGATGCGCTGGAGGCAATGCCGAGGGCGATCGACGTGGCAACCCAGGTTCCTCATGGCGCCGTACGCGCGTACGTTATGGGTGAACGGTGCAACACTGATTACGCACCCACACAAGCCGAAGTCGACGAAATGGCTGCTCTGGTTCGGGAAGGAGTAGAAGCCGGGGCGCTTGGTTTTTCTAGTTCAAAAACACTTTTGCACAAAGATATCCACGGCGAGTATATGCCAGGTACGTTTTCCGGTAACGAAGAAATGCTCGCTCTTGGCATGGGTATGAAATCCATGAACAACGCGGTATTCGAGCTGGTATCTGACCATCTGGGAGACGATAAAGAGTGGGAATGGGTGACAGAATTCCAGAAGCAAACAGGACTTACGGTGACCCTGATCGCAACAACTGCGCCAGCCTATGAGAACGGCAAAATGTACAAACTCGCTGAACAGGCTCGAAAAGAAGGCCGAGAAATCAGACCTCAAGCCGCCGGTCGTCCAACCGGTGTTCTCCACGGCTTGCAGTCGAGCTTCCATGCCTTCGTTGGTCACCCGACCTGGCGCTCGGAACTTGCTGCACTTAATCATGACGCACTTGTTGCACGATTACTTGATCCTGAGATGAAGGCTCAGATACTGTCTGAACAATCGATGATCAACTCAGGTCCGATGCGTGATCTCACCGCACTGATGGGGCAGGTGTTTCCACTCGGGGAAAACCCAAATTACGAACCAGGTCCAGAAGACAGCATCGCTGGTATCGCGCAGATCCGTGGCACCGATGCAATGGAAGTGATGTACGACCTTTTGGTCGCCAATGATGGAAAAGAACTTTTCTATCAACCACTGGGGGGCTATCAAGGTTACTCTCTCGAGGGACAAAAGCGACTGCTTGAACATCCAAATGTGCTGTTTGGCTTAAGCGATGGCGGCGCACATTGCGGGGTTATCGCGGATGCAGGAATGCCAACATTTATTATGACGCACTGGGGAAGAGACCGGAGTAAGGGTGAGAAAATGGAACTCGAATTCATTGTACAGGCGCTTACATCAAAAACCGCAGAGGCTTTCGGCATGTTCGATCGTGGCCTTATAAGGGAGGGCATGATCGCTGACATCAATGTTATCGACTTCGAAGCGCTCAAACTTTTCCGGCCAGAGGCTATCTTCGATCTACCGATGGGCGGGCGACGATTGGTTCAGCGGGCGGAGGGTTATGACGTGACAATCAAGGCGGGGGAAGTCATATTCGATAAGGGCAAACACACTGGCGCCCTGCCCGGAAAGCTCGT
>CAXRCG010000005.1:0-33661 GCA_964228885.1 Pseudomonadales bacterium
TGCTTGTCAGGCCAATCGTTGTGCCTATCAAACCTGCCGGGATGCCTAAACACCAAAGTGCTTCAGACCAGTGCGTGTCGCTATATCGGACGAGAAACAAGGTGCCGCTGCTGACGAAAATGACAACCAGCATAATTGATAAAACGTCGAAAAATGAAGATAGCTTAAGGTTTGAGGCCCACCAAAGGGAAACAGAAACAAAGACGAAAAGGACACTAATTAATGGTATTCGCATATAACGACTTTACTATGCCTATTGATTTTAAACCGCCAAGCTAGAGTGCTTACTTGGGGGCTCTTTTAACGTGATTTATACTATACACATTCCCAGAGGACCAGAAACCTTTGTTATCTGAATAATTCAACGTATAAGCTGATTCATCGTGTTGTGAAAATGCTGAACTCTCATCTCGTCCTCGTTCAGGAACACAGTATCAAAACCAGATGAAGCCATGCCGCGCTGAACACCCGCGAGTAGCTCTACGTCTTGGTCAATGGTATCGGTCATCGATTTAGCGCCGGATACAATCGCCTCGTAGTGGAAGACATCGCGCTCGGGTCGCGCGTAGTTTTCTGGGACAAAAGCAGATTGTTCCTGATAATGGCGACCCGCAGACATGATCGCGTCGCCAGATGTAGCTATTTCAGGATCGGCGAAACGAACCAGGCTGATTTTGTCGAATTCGCATTGTGATGGGTCGGTCGGATGGGGCCTTGGTCTTAGGATCCAGCAATGCTCAGGGGTAAAGGAAAGCACAATGTTAGGAAAAAGATTATATTGCCAGACGTCCGAAAGCTGGTCATCGGATAGCGCCGAATAGTCCATTCCCTGGGTGTGTCCCATGATGCGCTTCTGTTTTTGAACAGCTTCGCGCACTTCCATCACTCTACCTTTGAAATCAGCTGGGTCAAGGCCGATAGATCGTAGCTGCATCGCCTGAATGTCGGTCGGCATATCCGGCACAGGGAACCTTGGGTTTACGGTGGCGCCCGGTACTTCAACGCCGGTATGCCCATGTTCGAATAACCTCACAGTATCGTTGCAGCAGTCGACCATGCGTTTATGTTGAGGATGCAGAAAATCTACATGGTATAACTCGCCGAAGTTATCGATGACCGCTTTCCAATTGCAATCTAAATTCACGGTTTGGTCTTGGACTAGCGTCATTTTATCGAATCGATAAGGCGAGAGAATCTCATCTAGCGGACCAAGAAAGGTTTTTAAAGGCATGGGTTGGTCAGCCAGGCAAACAAAGACAAAACCGTTCCAGCACTCAGTATGTACTTTTTTTAGACTACGATCTTGTCCCGGTGCGCCCTCGGTAAAACGCTCTTTGTAGGGGACTATCGCTAGATCGCCATTTATGTCGTAAGTCCATGCGTGATAAGCACATCGGAAGTTGATTGCATGGCCACGCTCCTCGGTGATCAGCGTGTTACCGCGGTGCTGGCAAACATTGTAGAAGCCCTGAATGTGATTTTCAGCGGTTTGGGTTACTAGAATTTGTTCCCGTCCCAGATCAAAGACAAAATAGTCTCCTGGTTTTTTGACATCGCTTTGCAACCCAGCCAATAGCCACTGACGCCGCCAGACAGAGTCCCACTCTTGCTCCATATAATCTTTGCTAACAAATCTCTCCTTGGAGAAGTTACTTATACGAGGGGGTTGCTTTGTATAGTTAACGATGTTGATCGTCACGTCATTTCCTGGTCAATTAAGCATGGGCGTAGGTTAATTCACTTCGCTCTTGCTGTCACGGTGAGTGTTTTTGTTTGTGGTCTGACCGTCACATCGTGTTTAATCAGACACAGGTTCAAATAGGAGTAGAGTTTAGTGGATTATAAGAACGTGACACTGGAAAGGGATGGCAAGGTTGCCATCGTTCGATTGAACGCACCTGAGGTGCTTAATGCGCTATCGGGTGACATGGTTCAGGAACTGTCTCATGCAGTAGATGCTGTGATCAGCAGTGACGCGAGATGTTTGCTTTTAACCGGCGAAGGTCGAGCGTTTTGCGCTGGTGCGAATCTCAGTGCTCGCGGCTCATCTGACGCGTTGCCCCCAGCAGGCAGTGTACTTGAAACCCACTACCACCCAGTGATGACGAAGTTACGCAACATGGATATCCCAATGGTCTCTGCCGTGAATGGCGCCGCTGTGGGTGTCGGTATGAGCTTCGCCGTCATGGCTGATATGGTGATTGCAGCACGAAGTGCCTATTTTCTGCAGGCGTTTGCCAACATAGGTTTGGTGCCTGATGGCGGTGCAACGTGGATCTTACCGCGTCTGATTGGCTGGGGGCGGGCCGTCGAACTGTCGTTGTTGGCAGAGCGTTTGCCAGCGGAGCAAGCGTTGGAATGGGGGCTGGTTAATCGAGTTGTTGATGATGCTGATCTGATGACCACCTCGATGGAGATCAGCCAGCGGCTGGCGAACGGTCCTATGTCTCTTGGGCTTATTCGAAGGGCCTATTGGGACTCGCTCAGCAACAGCTACGCCGAGCAATTTCAGCACGAAGCTAATCTTCAACGCATTGCGGGTGCCAGTGATGATAACCGTGAAGGCGTTAAGGCGTTCCTTGAAAAGCGCAAGCCACAGTTTAAAGGTACTTAACGCAAAGCGTCGCTTACAGTGCTTTAATAAAAGTAACGTAGCATTGCTGAGTCATCGATAACGACCTCGGCGAAGTGTTCACTCGTCGCATATTTCTACAAGAGGAAACCATCATGTCTAAAACGTCAGCGCAGGAATTTGACAACCAATACCTAAGGGGAAACTATGCCCCCGTTACAGAGGAAATCACCGCAACTAATTTGGAGGTGGTCGGTGAATTGCCCAGGGAATTGAATGGACGTTATCTGCGTAATGGTCCCAACCCCTTCAACGACGTCAATCTGTCGACACATCATTGGTTTGTTGGTGCCGGCATGGTGCATGGACTCAGGCTTCGCGAAGGCAAGGCAGAGTGGTATCGAAACCGTTATGTGGGTTCGAAGGCGCTGAATGAGTTTCGAGGCCTGCCAGATATACCCGGGCCTAACTGGAACAGCAACGACAGTGGCCCCAACACGAATGTTGGCAGCTTTGCCGGAAAAACATGGGCTATGGTGGAGGCGGGGGGCTGCCCCGTGGAGCTCACTTACGACCTCGAAACCGTCGGCAGGAATAACTTTGAAGGTACATTACCTGGCGCATTCACTGCGCATCCGAAAATAGACCCTGTGACTCGCGAGATGCACGCTATGGTCTATGCTTGGCCGGAATGGATGGATCATGTGCAATATGTTGTTGTGGGCACTGACGGCAAAGTCCGCAAAACCTTGGATGTGCCGTTGCCAGGCATGACCATGATGCATGACATGTCACTCACCCAAAAGTACGTCATTATCTACGACCAGCCAGTTACAGTCGATTTCAACATGGTAGCTACCCACAGTTTTCCGTTCAAATGGAATCCAGAATATGGTAACCGAGTTGGTCTGCTGCCGCGCGAGGGTCGTGCTGAAGACATCATTTGGATAGATGTCCCCATTGGTTATTGCTTCCACCCAATGAACGCTTTTGACAATGAGGATGGCAGCATCACCATTGACCTTTGCAATTACGCGTCTATGTTTAATCACGATTTGCTAGGTCCGTTCGGTGATTCTCTTTCCCATCTTGAACGATGGACGGTGAACCCGGCCACACGGAGCGTCAGTGTTCAAGTGATCGACGAAAGCCCCAATGAGTTTCCGCGCCATCGTCATGATGTCGGCAATCAGCCGTATCGGTTTGGTTATTGTGCGTCACCGAGTAACCAGCTGGGAAAAGCGTGGCCGACCTTGAAGCATGACTTGGAAACTGGCGAGCGCAAAGTGTTTGATCATGGCGCTGGACGGGCTGCGGGGGAACCCGTATTCGTTGCTAAAGAAAATTCCGATGCAGAAGATGCGGGTTACCTAATGACGTTCGTCCATGATCAAGGTAAGGATGCTGCTGAGTTTGTCGTTATGGATGCAGAAGATTTTGATCGTGGATATGTTGCCCGCGTAAAGCTGCCACAACGCATACCTTTTGGTTTTCATGGCAACTGGGCTAGCGATGCGAGCGTTCCGCCAGACTAGTTGGCATAAACGGCAGTACAAACAGTGTCTCGGCAGTTTAAAAAAAACCAGTAGAACTGATGTTGAAGGGCCCGGAAATATGAGCCGGTCAGTTTGCTACTGGCTTCAATCATTGAGCCTTGGACAAATGTAATTTTGATGAGAGTTGGAAGACTCTATTCTGTATAACGCAGAGATTTTAAATTGTCGTCATGAAGGTTTCTTGTGATCTCATACTTGGAGAATAAGTAAAGTGCTAACGACGGCAAAACAATACTGATCAACACGATTGCGATAGCTAGCTGCTCGATGGCAATAATTTTTTCAGCTTCACTGGCACTTGCGGAAAAGCCGACAATGCTGAGTAAAATTCCTTTAATCATCAGCCCTATGCCAGACACCGATTTTTGGATGAGATTGGGCCCCGCAAAGAAAAGACCTTCTGAGCGTCTTCCGGTTCTTGTCTGGCTGTCTTCAACAACGTCTGCGGTCATTGAACCGACAAGGATCCAAGCGAGTACTGCAACTGAGGCAGCAATGAGCGAATGCACTAGCATGACCCACCAGAGTGCGCCGTATTGCTCGCCATTAGGCGGAAGCAGATTGGTGCCGAAGTTTAGATCACTCAATCTCAGCATCAGCAGTACCGGCCCGATGACGATTGACATGATAAAAAGGGTGACCGCTAAATTTTTCTTATCAAAGCGTTTGGCAAGCGGACCAGCTAGCGCGCTGATGGACATGGCCGCTATCAAATCAACGATCGCAAAGATGGCGACGTCAGAGGGTTTCCAGTCCCAAAAAAAACTATTGAAATAAAACCCTAAACCGCTGGTAAGGCCGACAAACACGGCAAAAACCACACCCGAAAAAAACAGCATAAGCCACGATTTATGATTAAGCGTGGCTTTGATTTCGGACCATATCCCTCGAATAGATTTAGGTCGATCGGCTTTCGGGTGTTCAAGTTTAGGGATGTCTTTGAGTGTGCCAAGCGCGAAAAGCATACCCGTAACAAAAATTAGCCCGCTCCCCCAAATAGCGAGCTGTTGATAGCCTTCAAAGTTGTCGTAGGAGTCTTTTAAGAAATACTGTTGTGTTACGTAGAAAATACCCGCGCCGCCGATCCACCCAAAAAAACTGCTAACACCATGTAGTTGAGTCCTTTGGTGATAATCTTTAGATATCTCTGCGCCTAGGGCCTCTCTAGGAATTTGATACAATGTCCAAGACACCCGCAGTAAAGTAATTAGTAGCAAAAGCTGGAAAAATAGACCGATCTGCGAGGAAGCAAACTGCCAGGTAATAAGTAGGAAGTAAAATAGAGCACCGGGTAAAATACTGGCCAAGATATAGGGATGACGTCGCCCCAGTCTGGATTTGGTGTAGTCTGAAAAGTATCCGATCAATGGATCAGTGATGCCATCGATGATTAATGCAATCGCGAGGGCCAAACTGACGAGCAATGCGTCAAGGCCCAGCACATTGTTGTAATAATAGAATATCGGTGCGCCCAGAAAATTAGATTTTATCGCCGGTGATAGGTTCCCGATGCCATAAAAAATCAGACTTGACGTTGAAGCGATGCTCTTGCTCATAAAGACTTCTTTTTGATCACTGAATTTGTGTGGACACAACAGCCATCAACTCTACACGAGTTCTTTTGAGGATAGGAACTTTAAAATACATTTTCTCAATACGATGCTCTGGCTTATCTGTCGTCTAATAGACATTGACTCTACCGACTTTGATAGCTGACTTAAAAAACAGCTATGCTTTCCAAACGATATTAATGTAATGGCCGCACCTTGCACGGCCATCTACCCAATGCACAGATGACGACGTGATGCTTAGTTCTCTTGCATGCTTAGCACATTGCTTGACCAGACAGTCGGCAATTTACAGCTAGCATAACGCGTATTGTAGTCGGTGATGAACGGTTGCCGGCTTGACCGGGTCGCCAGGCTCGCAGTGTATCCTTCAATGTCCGCATAAACATTGGCGTGGCGAAATACGTTTCGGGCATCATTTCCACCGGCTCGGGGCAACATCACGCCCCAGAAAAGATTAGTGGCTGTTTCAGTACGTCGGGCTTGCACGCGTTGGTGCACCGCACGTAAATCGTCGCCAGAAACGCCTTCATGAATTTCACAGCGCGTAAAAGTCACGATACGCTCGCGATCATTCATCATGGCATCACTGTCCTGATATTTCGTCACCAAGTGTTGTAGACGAGGAGCACAAGATGCAATTTCGCCCCATTCTTTGGCAAATGCCTGGCCTTTTTTGGTGCCGGTCCAGTCCGCCCACATACGGCCTCCGTTCGCGTAATCTGTCACCGTTAATTCAATGAAGTCGATACCTGATTCGTTCGCTTGCCTGCTGTTGATCATTGGGCTAAGGATTTCATTAAAAAGATTAATGTCTCTGCTTTTTGCCCACTTAATCCAGCGATTTTGAAAGCGCACAACGTCGTTGGTGGTATGTCCACTATGAAGGTAGCAAATGTTCATCGTGACCATTTGTCCGGACGCGCTTGGTTCGTGGTGGTCAGCGTTAGTCGTATTGCTAAACGCAAACGCGCACATTAGCCCGATCAATAGCCTTTTTTGCATGGTGTCACCCTCTGTTCAGATGGTTAGGTCGAGCTTCTACGCTACGCGGGGCTTAAATGTGAGGCAACATTAGTTCGATATTGGTTAAGAGGCGTCTGAGGTTAGCCTAGAGTATCTATCAGCGAGGAGGCACTGATTGCCAAGGAACATTGACTCGGCTAGCCGCGATTCCGCTAGAGGTTAAAGTATCTTTTTTAGGCCGATAGGGTTGAACAGCTATCGGAAGTACAGGCAGGGCGTAGACGCTTGTTAACCTTTATTTGATACGATCAAATTCTGCGATAAAAACACCGAGAATTTTGTGCTTTTAAAAGCAATTCTCTCAATATTAACGCTGAGAAAAGGTGACTGAAAACCCCTGTTTAGGGCTCTCAGTTTTCCTAGATTTTCTTCTTCACAAAAATGAAATCGCCACCTTCATCGCCCGATCCTTGAACCACGCCATATTGGGGAACCTGATTGAGCACGCTGTTGTTCATGACCGCAATTTTAAATCGTGCAAAGAGATCTTGGGAAGTGAGGTGCCTTAGCTGGTTAGATTCAAGGTTTTTAATCAGATATTTCATGAAAACACTGTCGTCGGGGACCTCTGTCAATGTGCCGCTAGTAATCGCTTTTCGGCTTGTCATCTGAAACAAAGTCGATTCCAATTTGCTCTCACCCTTAAATGCGGCTCTGGTTTTAAACAATCCACCACTGAAGCAGGCATCAGCGATTAACAATGTGTGTTTAGTTTTTATACCGTAAATGTAGTCTCTTATCGTCGCGTTACTTATCCAGGAGGATTTACTTTTCTGTTTCGCGTCTGCGGGCAACCAATAACCTTGCTTAAAGTTTTCATCCCAGTAGCCATGTCCTGCATAAAAAATTAGCAGACTGTCATTGGCTTTGACGGCAGAAGCTAAGTTTTCCAGCGTATCAATCAATTCAGACCTGGTTGGGTCCTCAAGCACAATCGCGTGCTCCTCAGAAAACGCATAGTTTGCAATGAGCACCTCTTTCAATGACTTTGCATCTTTGACGGGGTCGTTCAAATCTACGATTTCGTCACTTTCGTATTGATTGACGCCAATGAAAAGTCCGTAAAAATCACCGACATTCAGCACTAATTCATCGTCATCATCATAATAAAAGTCTGCATTACCAAGCGATCTATCAGGGCTGTCTGAATATGGGTTGTTCGTCAACGACCTGTTGCGCTGTGGCGCCGCCTGTGGTTTTTTTGGCACTAACGTCGAGAAATCGTCCAAATAGGCTGTCAACACTCGCTTCTCTTTGTCCAGTTCAAACAGCGAACCTTGGAGCTTGTCCAGCCTATCGTTGAGCGCCCCGAGCTCAGCAGACGAGCCTCCTGAATTGTTCTGGCTCCCCGCCTGTCTTGATGTTGACGTGGATCTTACGACAGAACCTACCTGTCCTCTTCTTTGATTAAAACGTATAAAAGATATGTCGTTTTGGACCGAATTAATTTTCGATTCGAATCCTTGGTATTTACTGCTTAAGGCCGCTATTTCAGCCTCTAAATATCGTTTTGCCGACGCTATTTGAGACTCGCTACATACGGGGTAACAATCAACAGGGGCTTGGGCAAGCGAAAATGGCGCTGAAAAGTAGATTACGAAGCCAAACAAAATTTTGATTATGTTATTTTTCATTAGAAACACACCTCTAGGGGGAGTTTATCAAGAATCCTGAAAAATGCCTTCCGGCCGGAATCCTTGATTCTAACAAATTTGTTGCAAGGAACAATCCTAGAACGACCAGGTGTCTGAGAGTATCTATCAACTGAATTTTCCGCAAAGCCACTCAGTTCTTTTGAATCACTAATTTAAAAGCGCACGTTCACCTACAATTTATGCATTTGACGCGTTAAAACCTAGGAAGGACACGACAGATATGGCCTGTAGCTGCTTGCTGCCACAAAATAGCCGGTGCTCATATTTAAACCCCGTTTTGTCATTTTATTGAGTCACATTAGAAGATTGGCACTTTTAACAGCCTTTTCTCAGCCCGTTGAAGTATCGCTTTTTTATCTGACTGAGCTCAAAAGGGCTGTTTTATCGTTGTTTGAAGGTTATGTGGTCAATGTTACTGGAACGCTTGACCACAGTGAGTGCATGAGTTTTTCCTCAATTTAGGGGCCTTCACAATTTCGATTCAGCTAAGGAAAGTCAAGATTAGTACGGTTTTGGTTTTCAGCTAGGTAGGTGCAAGTGACGTGCTGGGTTGTGTATTCGTGAAGAAAACGTCGCTCTATTTCCTCTCTTTTTCTAAACCTAATCTGAGGGTTAGCAAGCCGTTGATGCCTTCGCTCGAATGAGTCTGCCCCCGAGTAGCGTTGGCGACTTCGGGAGATGCGCGACCGAAATACCTGTTTACTAACGATCAAGCATATGACGTCATCATGGCGACGAGTGAGGCCAGTTTACTGAGGAATTTCGTTGCGGATCAACTTACAAAATTTTACAACCTGCTGTTTTGGGTCAGGTATTCTGCCAATACCGTAATGGTGGCACATTAATACCAGTCCAAAGATTTATTAACCAACAATTTTCAGCATCATGCTAAAAGGTCATATCATGGAAGAAATACCAAACGCGAATCAATTGATTGAAACCGCTGTCGCACTGTTGACAGTTCATAGCGCGTCTCTGTTCGGCGCCTTAGTGACCTTGGTTCTCGGCTGGTGGATGGTAGGAATGGTGACTCGCGGTATCGGTGCTGCGCTCAGTAAAGGGGGTATGGAAGATACGCTCAAGGATTTCCTGATGAGCCTCACCAGCGCTGGTTTTAAAGCAATAGTCCTTATCACAGTTGCCGGTATGATCGGGATCGAAACTACTTCGTTTATCGCTGTGCTTGGCGCAGCTGGTCTCGCTGTCGGTCTCGCTTTGCAGGGGTCGCTGGCCAATTTTGCCGGTGGTGTGCTGATTCTTATTTTTCGGCCTTATAAAGTGGGAGACTTTATTCAGGGTGGCGGCGAAACAGGAACGGTACGTAGTATTGAAATTTTCAATACCGTTATGACAACGGCTGACAATAAAAAGATCATTGTGCCTAACGCCGCAATTTCGAATGCCACAATCACCAATTTTTCTGCAATGGATACACGTCGTGTCGATATTGTTTTTGGCGTAGGATACGGCGACGACTTACGCAAAGCAAAGGCTGTGCTTAAAGAGATTATTCGCAAGGATGAACGGATCTTGAAGGACCCTGAACCTCAGATAGTGGTATCAGCACTGGGGGATAGTGCCGTTGATATCACTACGCGGTCTTGGGTAAAAGCGGCCGATTATTGGGGGGTCTTTTTTGACCTCACAGAAGAGGTTAAACTCACTTTCGACCAGCAGGGAATCTCTATTCCTTATCCGCAGCAAGATCTACACTTATTCCGAGATGACAAGGGGTAACTGTCGTGGCGAAGGATGAGGACAATAAATTGCATGTTTCGATATGGGTAAGTACAGTTTTCCTGACTAACAAGGCTAAGAAAGTCTCGCCAAAAGAGCCTGAGAAATAGATAGTTAATGTCTTAGCCGCGTGGGATTAAATTTCGTCAAGCTGGTGGCTTGGCCACTTAGATGAAGTAAAAGTTGGGCAAAATGATAGTGTTTGTGTACGCCTGTTTTAAGGCCGGTTGGCTAACTTGCACCAACTATGTGCAAGCACTCAGGTGTTTCTGCCTAAAAGGAATTCTTGAATTGTACTCGCAGTGCCTAGTAATCTCACAGCGCGCCATCCTGAAGTTACATAACCTTATCGTTTTGACGGTTTTGGTGCTGTGTAGTTCAAATGCAAACGCAAACTCTCAATCAAATGAATTACTGCAAGCGCGAATTCGACTCTTTGAGGCTTGGGTCGCGAACGTAATGGACGAACAAGCCCTCAAAGGTTTATCCGTTAGCCTTGTGCAAGACCAACAAGTCGTTTACGCCAAGGGTTTCGGTTTCGCAGATGTAGATAATCAAAATAGGACGACCGCAGATACCACTTATCGAATTGCTTCGGTCACTAAACTGTTCACCAGTATTGCGCTGATGCAGTTGATCGAGGCTGAAAAGCTAAAGCTAGACACTCCAGTAATCGAGCTCATTCCGGAACTTGAGGCAATTCAAGCAAATGGGCACGCGCTTGATGAGATCACGATCAGGTCGATCTTAACTCACACCACAGGCCTGCCGACCAACCCAAATTTTCTGCTGGATAAGCAGGCTGTCTTTGAGCCCTTGGCAAGGCATGCTTTTTTGCAGCAGTTGCCAGGGCAAAGATTACTTTTTCGACCCAATCGTACGCATAAATACTCCAATTTAGGAATGAATTTGGGCGGTTTGATGGTCGAGAGAGTGACCAACCTAACATATGAACAATATCTTCAGGATTTTATTCTCGCGCCCTTGAAAATGGACATGTCTGGCTTTCCCGGACAGTTGGACGAGTCGCAAGTAGTCGGCTACAGCAGAATGCAGGGAGGCACTCGCGTTGGCGGTGAATTTCCGGAAATGTCCCGTATTCTCGGGCTGCCGGCATCTGGCTTGCTCTCTAGCGTCTCGGACTTGGCAAAATTCTTAAGCTGGCATTTTCGTACGCTAAGTGGAGACGATGAAACACTGCTGTCACTTGAAACGCTAGCGCAGATGCAACAAGTGCAATGGGTTCCTCTTCCCATCGAGCAGAATTCAGCAATGGCTTCAATTGCGACGTTTTTATCTAACAGTCTTGAGCTCGGTGGCACTGGGTTTGGTTATTTCCGTAACAAAGAATTTGTTATGCATGGCGGCGGTCTAATGGGTTTTACTGCCGAACTTTTGATGAATAATCACAACAAATTAGGCATCGCAGCTCTGGCCAATAGTATTGATGCGCCTGTAAGTTTTAATCATCAGCATAGCGTGACGAAAAACCTGTATGACATGGTAGGCGCTGTTGCCGCCGCCCCGGAATCTGAGAATACGAAGCTTCGATATGCCGAGTACGAAAGTGTCTATTCCGATGGCCATAATTGGTCTTTCTACGCGACAGAAATCGATGGCGAGCTCGTGCTGTTAAACCTGCGCGATGGTGCGCCACTCGCCGAACCCGCGATCCTTACCAAAGTAGGGGAAGATAGCTTCGTTGACCTCAATCACCACGGTTTCTACTCGGGCGAGTTCTCTGTCAAATTTCACCGCGAGTTGTCCGGCGAGGTAGATGCGGTGATCGTGAATACTGAAAAGCTGTATCGCAGGGATTAGTTTGTTAGCAAATCCTGCAGTACAGCAGTGTTGGATAGGCGAGTAGATTTCATGTTCATTCGGAGGACATCAGCCGCTTATCCGTTTTGTTCGCGATGGTTTTGCATTGCATCACGAATAAATGTCTTAGCGCGTTCAGCATCTCCCCATCCTTCAATTTTTACCCATTTGTTTGGCTCAAGGTCTTTGTAGTGGACGAAGAAATGTTCGATTTGTTGGAGCGTGATTTCAGGCAAGTCATCAAAGTTCTTTATCTTGTCGTACCGTTTGGTGAGCTGATGTGAGGGCACGGCGAGTATTTTTTCATCCCCACCGGCCTCGTCGGTCATCATCAGGACGCCTATTGGACGACAGTTCATAATTGCACCTGGTGTGATGGCTCGAGTACTTGAAACGATGACATCAATGGGATCTCCGTCTTCCGATAGAGTGTGTGGTACAAAACCATAGTTGCCGGGATAGCGCATGGATGTGTAAAGGAAGCGATCCACGACGAGCGCACCCGATGCTTTATCCATTTCGTATTTAATGGGTTCACCACCAACAGGAACCTCGATGATCACGTTGATATCTTCAGGTGCATTTTCACCGATGGCTATAGCTTCTATTCGCATTATGTTCTGCTCTGGGTCACTGACTTTTGAAGCGGCGCATTATTGGGATAGTTTTGTTACAAATCAAGTATAATATGCGGCGTGGTACGGGCTTCCAGATAACCCGTTGAAGTGATGCATCACGGTACCCGTCAGTTTCCATCAAACACCTTGTTTAGCCTTACGATTTTTACATGAAGTTATCCTCAACATGGCCCTTTAATCCCGCTAAAAGTCCGTTCTACTATGGTTGGGTTATTTGGGCATTCAGTACCCTAGGTTTTTTGTTCAGTATTCCAGGACAGACCATGGGGATGGCGGTTTTTACAGATGCTTTCATCGAGGCGCTGGGTCTCTCACGGACAGAATTGTCGATGGCTTATCTGATGGGCACCATTGGTTCTTCCCTGTTTCTAACTGCCGCAGGCCGATGGTATGACCGGTTCGGCGGTAGAATAATGATTGCAGGCGCTAGTCTGGCGTTGGGTATCATGGTGTTTTTTATCAGTGTCACGGATTTGATCGCCTCATTTTTTGGTGGTGGCCTCATTCTGACTTTTGTATTGATCATGGCAGGCTATTTTGGAGTTCGGTTTTTCGGTCAGGGCGTTCTGACCAGTTGCTCCAGAAATGTGTTGCTACGTTGGTTTGTCAAACGGCGCGGACTTGTGAGTGGCATCCGCGGGGTGTTTGTCTCTTTTGGTTTCTCTGTTGCGCCACTTTTTCTTGCCTGGATTATCGTATTTTTCGAATGGCGCGGCGCATTGTGGTTGCTGGCGATTTTAGTGGGTGTCGTTTTTTCCATTTTAGCACTGATATTTGTGCGGGACGATCCAGCATCATGTGGTTTGCTGCCGGATGGCGCGAAACCCGAGGACAACGCAGAAGCCTCGCCGATGGATGTTGAGAGCAAAACGCTAGCCGATGCTCGAAGGTCGCCTGCTTTCTGGCTGTATAGTATGAGTCTTGGTATGTATGCGATGTTCGGCACCGCGCTGACCTTCCACGTTGTTTCGATTTTTGAAGAAGCCGGTCGGGGAAGGGTCGAAGCATTTGGGTACTTCATTCCCTCGGCGATTTTTTCTACGGTGACGAATTTGTTAGCAAGTTCGATTGTGGATAAACATCAGCTCAAACCATTCCTTGTCGTCATGCTGGTCTGTTTTGTTATTGGCGCGATTGGGCTGCTCAACCTCAACGAGGCATGGGGTTACTGGTTGCTTGCCTTTGGTTTTGGTGCCGGTGGAGGCTTGTGGGGTGTTAATTCGAACCTAGCATTTATTCGATTTTTTGGACCGCTACATCTAGGGGAGATTAGCGGGTTGAGTACCTCTCTTACGGTTTTTGCTAGCGCCGTTGGTCCCGCTGCATTCAGTCTGGGGTTAGATTATTTTGGAAGTTACGACGCTTCTGTGAAGATCTGTTTGGTTTTACTTAGCGCATTATTGTGTGCGGCAACGCTATTGAAGCAGGAAGAGTTACCCTTCGTTTCATCTGCCTAAGTCTTGTTGGCTTGTTGCTTTATTTGCAAATGAGGGCCGACGGGAGGCTAATAGAGAGTCTCAACGCGGTAACTGAGCCTTTTGAGTGCTCCGGGATGTTTCTGATCAATAAAATTTTTCAGCGCTACTCTGGCACGTCGTATGTCGACTGGCTGCTGGTACATCGCCAGAATGCCATTGGTGTAACGCGGATGGTGAAATATGAGTGCATGACTAAAAATCTTGCGGGTTGTTGGATCTCTGGCCACAGTTCTTGCGGTAGCAGCTGACAGATGATTCTGAATCAGTACGCCATCTGCGGTCAGTCTGCAGGATAACTGTTCGATCCATTGTCGAGTGACAGCCTTCGGTCTGACTGGGTCATCAGGACCATCGACAAATAAATCATCCAGCAGCACTGTGTACTTTTGGGAATGCTTCTCAATCCAATGGTAGGCATCTGCATGAATTAATTCGGCGGTTTTTGCGTCGCAGCCGAAAAATTCTCTGGCAATCTTGAGATGTAACTCGTCGTATTCGATACCCGTGATCGTCGGTTGCTCGAGCAATTGATTGAATAGATGTATCGCTGCACCCCCTCCAACACCTAGGATCAAGATCTCGGGCCGCTTTAATGGATGATAAAAGGCAGGCACTACAAGCAAATCCCAGATACCACCGGTGAACAAGTGACGGGGATTATACTGCGAGTGAAAAGCACCGTTTGTGTATAACCGAATGGTTGCCCCGGCTGATCTGACCTCGTAGCAGGTGTTGCCTTCGTCATGTCGCCAGAGAATTGCCAAAATGTAGGTTTCGCCAGAGGTTAAAATGGATGATTATTACCGGTTAGTCGAAAGAATCAACTTTCTATAGGTATGCCTAAAGTTTAACATGCCTCGCGGGGTCTAATAGCCCTCGGAGAATCAAATCCTGAAATGATATTGCAATAGAAGAGAAGGCAAATGACTAGTTTCAAACTTATCAATGACATCGGAAAACTGAGATTTATCATCATCAGTTACCTGCTATTTTGCTTGCCCGTCGCATTGGCTGACGAAGCGGTGTTCGCGGGGGGATGCTTCTGGTGTGTAGAAGCGCTTTATCAGGAACAAGCCGGTGTGTCTAATGTTGTATCAGGGTTTACCGGCGGCACCTTAAGAAACCCAACCTACAATGGCAACCATCGTGGTCATTACGAGGCGGTAAAGGTGACATACGATCCGTCAGTGATTAGCTATCAGGATTTACTGGATTTGTATTGGGTGAATATCGATCCCTTTGACGACAAGGGACAGTTTTGTGACAAAGGACCCAGTTATCGCGCTGCGATATTTGTTCAAGACGAGAAGGAACGCGCGTTAGCCCTAGCATCCAAGGAGAAGGTGATGGCGCGTTTCGAGGGAGAAACTGTATACACGGAGATCTTAAGCACTAAGCGGTTTTATCCGGTGGAAAAATTCCATCAGGATTATTACAAGAAAAATCCAATCCGTTACAAGTTTTACCGGTCTGGTTGTCGTCGCGATCAAAGACTGGAACAAATTTGGGGCGATGACGCTACCCATTAGTCGGATACGGAGCACACATGAGTTTGAGTAGGTTCATCATCATCATTGTCGTCCTTGGCATCATCGGTTCGTTTTTTACCTTTGATTTTGGGCATTACCTCACGTTGGTTTATGTAAAGTCCCAGCAAGCTGCGTTAAACGAGATGGTTGCAACACAACCACTGGAAATTGCAGCCGCATTTTTCTTTATTTATATAGCGGTAACCGCAGCCTCACTCCCCGGTGCTGCAATCCTGACGCTCGTGGCAGGCGCGATGTTCGGCGTCTGGTGGGGTACGCTGCTAGTTTCTTTTGCATCAAGCATCGGCGCAACGCTGGCGATGTTGGTCGCCCGCTTTATCCTGAGAGAACAAGTCGAAGCCAGATTCGGTGCTCAGCTTAGTGGCATTGACAAGGGGATCGAAAAAGAAGGCGCCTTCTATTTGTTCACTCTGCGACTCGTGCCTTTGTTTCCGTTTTTCGCCATCAATCTGTTGATGGGGTTGACTAAAATTAAAGTGCTGACGTTTTTTATTGTCAGTCAAATCGGCATGCTGGCTGGCACTCTTGTCTACGTGAACGCGGGAACACAGCTTGCCGAAATTGAATCTACGGCAGATGTTCTTTCCGTTGAATTATTGTTGTCTTTTGCGCTGTTAGGCATTTTTCCGTTAATCGCTAAGAAGATAGTCGATATCGTTCGAGCTGGAAACAATCTCAGGAAATGGTCGAAACCAAAAAGCTTTGATCAAAATGTGATTGTCATCGGTGCTGGTTCGGGTGGTCTCGTTGCCGCCTTGATTGTTGCTACTGTCAAAGGTGAGGTAACACTGATCGAACGACACAAAATGGGTGGAGATTGCCTCAATACGGGGTGTGTACCCAGCAAATCTCTCATACGTTCAGCAAAACTGGCAGCGGATATTACGCGAAGTCGATCCCTTGGTTTCAAGCCGATGAGTGCTAATTTTGAATTTGCCGATGTCATGGAGCGCGTGCAGCAGATTATCAAGAAAATTGAACCTCATGACTCAGTTGAAAGATTCGAGGGTCTTGGAGTGAACTGTGAAATTGGGGAAGCTAAAATTTTATCTCCATATTCTGTCGAGGTTAACGGCAAAGTCATCACAGCGAAGAATATCATTATCGCTACCGGTGCTCAGCCGCTGATCCCGAGCATCAAGAATATCGAGTCTGTTGAATATCTAACCTCGGACACTATCTGGGAAATTCGAGAGCAACCAAAGAGGCTGGTAGTGTTAGGAGGTGGGCCTATCGGTACAGAGCTATCTCAGGCCTTTCATCGTCTGGGTAGTGAAGTGACACAAATTGAAGCCTTTGACAGAATTATGTCTCGAGAAGATCCCGAGTTTTCTCATATGGTGATGGATTCGATGAAAGCGGAGGGCGTTGAGATTCTGACAGGACACATGGCTACTGAGGTCGTGATTGAAAACGGTGACAAGTTCCTCAAGATTGAATCAATGGAAAATCGTGAAACCCAATTGATCCCTTTTGATCAGTTGCTGGTCGCGATTGGACGGAAAGCCAACGTCAACGGCTTTGGTTTGGAAGATCTGGGTATTTCGCTGACTGACCGAGGAACCATTGAGGTTGATGAATACCTTCGTACTAACTATCCGAATATTTATGCGATTGGTGACGTTGCTGGTCCCTACCAGTTTACCCACACCGCTTCGCACATGGCCTGGTATGCCGCAGTGAATTCATTATTCGGCACATTCAAGAAATTCAAGGTCGATTACTCGGTAGTACCATGGGCAACGTTTTCTTCCCCGGAAGTCGCAAGAGTCGGTCTGAATGAAACTGAAGCTGATGCAAAGGGCATATCATACGAAGTTACAACCTATGACGTGGGTAAGCTAGACAGAGCATTAGCTGACGAAGAGGGCCATGGTCTGGTTAAGGTGCTCACTGTGCCTGGTAAAGACAAAATTTTGGGTGTGACGATTGCCGCTGATCACGCCGGGGATCTCATTAGTGAATATGTATTGGCGATCAAGCATGGTCTTGGCTTAAGGAAGATTATGGGTACGATTCATATTTATCCAACCCTCGCAGAAATGAACAAGTTTGCTGCAAGTGAGTGGGCCAAGCAGCATAAACCTGAGGGATTGCTTGGTTTTGCAGAAAAGTTCCATGCCTGGCGGCGCGGGTAGAATCTTTGATGCGTTTTATCTACGATGTACGGCCTATTCCAGCGACTCTTCAAAGGTAAAACATGACAGAAAAAATCCATCGCAGTGACATTTACGGTGATTTGAAAAATAGGACCGAAAAAGAAGCGTCCCCTCTTATTCCTGCTTCTACTGTAATTCTTTTAAGGGATGGGGCAAGAACAGACGATTCTAGTGTTTCCCAGTCCGGTGAAGACATTGAAGTGTTGATGCTGCAGAAAAACCAAAATATCAGTTTCGGTGGTATGTGGGTGTTTCCTGGTGGTCGAATAGATGAGGAAGATTATGAGGGCGAAGGCCGTGAAGCAGCCGATCAAATGAAAGCGGCACTTGCCGCGGCAGTTAGAGAAACCGTGGAGGAGACTGCGTTAAGTGTAGATGCTAAGGATTTTGTCTATTTTGCGCATTGGACGCCACCGCCCGCGACGCCTAAACGTTTTTCTACTTGGTTTTTTGCTGCTGAAGCTGACAATACAAAGACTGCTTCTCATCACATTGAAGTTGATGGCGAAGAAATTCTTAATCATCGATGGATACGCCCGCGCGAGGCTTTGGCATTGCATGCTGATGGCAAAATTGACCTAGCACCGCCGACCTGGCTTACGCTTTATCATATAGACAAATACCCCCAGGTAGATCTGGTACTCGATCGGTTTCGTACCACCCAAGAGAAAATCTACAAAACCCACGTTGCAAAAGATAAATCTGGTGTACGGGTTGCTATGTGGCACGGAGATGCTGGATACGAATCGTGGGATCCCGACATGTCCGGGGAGCGGCATAGACTAGTCATGCGCGAAGATGGGTTTGTGTTTGAGAATACCGTGGAAGAGTATTAGGAAAAGTGTAATCCATGTTGATGCCAGAGTTTAGTAATACCTATGCAGCACTCGGTGCGAGTTTTTCTACTACACTCGAACCCACGCCAGTGCCTGCACCTGGACTGGTAAAGGTGAATAACGAGCTTGCGAGGTTGCTGGGTTTTGCACCAGTAGATTTGACGTCTGAAAAAGGTGTCAACATGCTTGCGGGTAATGACTTCTTTGAGGGAATGACGCCTTTGGCGGCGGTATATGCGGGTCACCAGTTTGGGCAGTTTAATCCTCAATTGGGCGATGGTAGAGCAATATTGTTGGGCGAAGTAGTCACTTCAGATAAAGCTAGGTTTGACGTTCAGCTTAAAGGTGCAGGGCCAACGCCCTACTCGAGGGGAGGAGATGGTAGAGCCCCCCTTGGCCCCGTGCTCCGGGAATATTTGGTAAGCGAAGCCATGCATGCCTTGGGTGTTCCTTCCACGCGGTCACTCGCAGCTGTGACGACCGGTGAGCTTGTCTATCGTGAAGAACCGCTGCATGGTGCAGTCTTAACTCGTGTGGCTAGCAGTCACATCAGAATTGGTACCTTTCAGTACTTTGCTGCAAAAGGTATGCGAGACGAATTGAAGCAATTGGCAGATTATGTCATCCAGCGTCACTACCCGGAAGCGGCACACACAGCGAAACCGTATGTTGAGCTGTTAGTCGGGGTGGCGAAGAATCAGGCTTCACTTGTCGCTAAATGGCAACAACTAGGGTTCATTCATGGCGTGATGAACACTGATAATGTGTTACTGTCGGGCGAGACGATAGATTACGGGCCTTGTGCATTTTTAGATACTTTTAATCCAGAACAGGTGTTTAGCTCCATTGACAGAGGTGGAAGGTATGCTTATCAGAATCAGCCATCGATCGCTCACTGGAACATCATGAACTTTGCGCAAACCTTATTGCCACTGATTGATGAGGACACGGAAAAGGCTATTGAGTCTGCTCAGCAGGTTGTAGATCAATTCCCGGGGCATTATCAAGCAGCCTATAACGAGGGTATGTATCGAAAACTCGGGTTGGCCAGTGATTGTGTTGACGGTGCCGCGTTGAGTGACAGCTTTCTCTTGCGGTTGCAAGAGGCTCAATGCGACTTCACCCTAGCTTTTCGGCGACTTTCGGAAATTTATCATGAGACTTTTTCCGGTTCAGAGGACTCGCGCGCAGAGGGTGGAGATTCTGTATCAGAACTATTTGAGTTTCCTGCTTCATTCGCTAATTGGTTGCAAGAATGGAAACATGTACTCGGTAAATCCGGTTGTGCATCAACTAATCCGACCGAAATTTTCAGGGCAAACCCAGTTTATATACCGAGAAATCATCTGGTCGAGGGGGCGCTTCTAGCGGGTTACCAGGGAAATTATCAAGTGTTTGAAGGCCTGCTTGCACGGATTACCAATCCGACAATTTTTAACAAACGAGATGCAGAATATGCCAGAGCCCCGAAGCGTGACGAAATCGTTCGACAGACCTTTTGCGGTACCTGAGCTAGGGTGAATCGATGCACCAATTATACGAAGGCTATGGTTGGAAAGGGCGTGACTCCACGGCGCCAGAATATGAGGCAAAAAGAGAATATCTGGTTTCCAACAATGGCATTAAGGGACTGGAAGTGGTGGCAGCAGAGGACGTTGAACGGGCACGGGAAATTTTTTATCGTGACGGGTTTGTTGCCGTAAAAGAGCTGCTAACCCATCAGCAGCTTTCTTTTATCCGGCAGGGGTGTGATCGGGTAATTGGCGAAATCATGCAGTTAGATGAGGGGAGATTAGGTAACAGGGGGTCTCACCGCTATTCTTTCGGGAGTGCTAGCCTCACCGGTCAGATGAGTCATCATCCGGAATGGGCAATGTTACTCGACCTTCCGAGACTCGATGTTATTCTCACATCCATTTTTAATTCCGAAGATTATATTTCAAGAGGAGCCGGTGGGGATTTTTGCCTTCCTGGTGCTGTCGGCTACCAGCCACTGCATTCAGATATGGGAGATTATCGCGAGCATAAGGACCCGAAAACAGGTAAGACGATTTACAAATCAGGGTCGTTTCAAGATCCAAGAGGGATTCTCAATTATCGCGATTTACCCTGTCCCTTTATCGCATGCAATTTTCTTACGGTGGACTTTACACCTATTAACGGGCCGACCCGTCAAATTCCGGGTACTCAGCACTCAAAAGAACCTCTGCCTGATTTGGCTAGTGAACCGGAATGGATGAAACTTAGTACTGTTTGTCCACTATCCGCCGGTAGTGTTGTGATACGGGATGTCAGAGCGTGGCACGGTGGAACGCCTAATTTGTCCGATGAAATCAGAGCGATTCCCAATGCAGAGTTTTTTGCGCCTTGGTTTCGGCAAAATGTACGTCACTCACTACCGCGAGACCTGTTTGACTCTCTGAGCCAACGTGGGCAGAAAGTCTGTCGAGAAATTGTGGCCCCGGTAGGGCGTAAATTGAAACTAGGTTATAGAGACAACCTTGGGGGAACGCCTCGAGGATTCTAGGGCTAACCTATGATTCGAACTTTAGTCCTTCGGAAACGGTGACGATCTTCCCTGCGGTCGGGGTGCTGAAATGCGTACCGATGACAAGGGTAGTCGAGTCTGCCAGTTCTCCGAGGATTTTTTTGCGACAATTCGCCGCCGCTTCAGGATCCTCATCAAAAGTTACAGTCCATTCAGGATGAGCAATTTGACACGGATGGTGCATAAAATCCCCTGTGATCATCGCATTTTGACTACCTGACTCCAGTATGACACTGACATGCCCAGGCGTATGACCAACCGTTGGGATAAGTTTTATTTCGTCCGATATTACGTGATTGGTTTCTACGAGGTCGACTAGCCCGGCCTCAAATACGGGTTTGATAGAATCAAGCATAATAGCGACCTGATCTTCATCGGTAGACTCTGACCAATACGCGTATTCTGTGGCACCAAATAGATATCTTGCGTTGGGAAACGTGGGCACCCAGGTATCGCCATCTTTCATTGTATTCCAGCCTACGTGGTCGACGTGAAGATGTGTGCAGACAACAAGGTCAACAGACTCTCTAGTCCATCCCGCGGTGTCGAGGTTCTGAAGAAAGCTGGTCTGAAGTGAGTTTCCGCCAAGCATGTGGCGGGGCTTGTCGTTACCAATGCATGTATCTACCACGAGACGTAGACCGGGCGCATCGACCAAGAACACTTGAAAAGCCAGCTTGATAAAGCCTTCTTCGGTGACATAGTGTGGGAATAGCCAATCGATTTTTTTGATCGCTTCTGGTGTTGCCTTCGGCATAAACGCCGTGTCTGCCCGGTAGGGTAGCGGCATCTCCATTTCCAGTATGCGGGTTATCTTCACTTCACCTATTTGCCAGCTATCCAACATTTCAAATGCTACCTGTTCTCGCGCGTCTGTAAATATGTCTTCAGGTTCGAGTATACGCAGTACGGGTCTGAGTGCCATCCTAAATCTGCGGTGTACTGTTCACGCGCGCTGGTATTGCCCGATTTGATATTTAAATGAGATTGACAGTGGCCTCAGTAGCCAGGATCTTCCAGATTGAGCAGAGGGAAGGCGCTAACTACGGAAGGTGGCGTTACCGGGGAAGCCGCTGTGACAAAAGTTGCATCGAGTTCGCTGAAATTCTTGATGCCCATCAGTGCTAGCGTGCCTGATATTTCTTTTTGTAGTAATTGCAGGCAGCAGATTAGTCCTTCGAGTCCACCTGCTGCCAGCGCCCAGGCTTCCAAACGCCCAATGCCTACAGCGTCAGCGCCGAGCGCCATGGCTTTAACGACATCTGAACCACGGCAAATGCCGCTATCAAAGGCTATTTCAGCACGACCGCCGACAATATCGACGACTTCAGGTAATAAGTCTATCGCGCCCCTGCCATGGTCAAGTTGTCTGCCGCCGTGGTTGGAAACGTAAATCACATCAACACCAAGATCAACCGCTTTGGCAGCATCTTCGGCAGTGTTGATGCCCTTAAGAATAAGAGGAATGTCAAACTTCTGCTTGATACGTTCGACGTCTTGCCAGTTGAGGCTGGCTTGATAACCCATATCTCCTGGTGACGTCGGTGAGGTAGGTGTCACAGCTTTGGCGATATCTCGCTCCCGCCGGCTGACCACCGATGTATCAACCGTGAGACAGAAAGCATGATATCCGCTGTCAATGACACGACGAATGATGTCGTCGACCCAACTTGCATCACCTCTAACGTAAAGTTGATAGGCCTTTGCTGCATTTGATGCCTCAGCGATTTCTTCGACATCTGGCGTGCAAACGGAACTCGCGATGCTCATGATACCCATCTCGGCCGCAGCTTTAGTTGCTGTCGCGCCTCCGCCAGGGTCAAAAACCTGCAGTGAGCCAACGGGCGCGAGTATCACCGGCATACTCATGGCTTGATCGAGAAAACTCGTCGAAGTGTCAACTGAAGATACGTCGTTGAGTACACGAGGTTTGAATGCCAATGAGTCAAGAGACTGCCTGTTACGGGCGACGGTTGTTTCAGTCTCTGTGCCACCGATAAGGTAGTCCCAACTGGTTTGATTCAGATTGCGTTTCGCTAGCTTCACCATTTGATGAAGCGTATGGAATGGTTTCTTTGGCATCGGAACCCCCGCAAGTGCTGACTTTTAGCCGAGTTCACCGACCGAACTGATCACTTTCGCGACAATACCGTACTCGATGGCTTCTTCCGGAGACATCCAATAGTCGCGATCGGTATCTTTTTCAACCTGCTCAAGTGGCCGGCCGGTTTCGTCAGAAATCATTTTGTTGACGCGCTTTTTTGTCTTTAGAATTTGCTCAGCCTGAATGCTGATATCTGTCGCGTCACCACGAGACCCGCCTGATGGCTGGTGAACAAGATAACGGGTGTTTGGCAGTGAGTATCGATTTTCCTTTTTAGCTGCGAGGTAAATAGTAGTTGCAGCACTAGCGACCCAACCTGTGCCTACGACACGTACTTCTGGCTTTATGAACTTGATCATATCGTAGACAACATCTCCGGATTCAACATGGCCACCGGGAGAACTGATGTAAATAGTGATTGGATTATCGTTTTCAGCGGCAAGGGCTAGTAACTGCTGCGTCACTGTTCTCGCTACACGCTCGTTGATAGATCCAAAAATAGATATGGATCTCGAGTTGAACAGCTTTTCATCCATGAAGCTTGAGTTCGCAGGTTTTTCCTCCGAAGATTCTTCATCCATTCGATGGTTAAGTTTTGCAGCGTTAGACAGTGTGTAAGGTGTTGATGTTGACATTGTTTCTGAGAATCCTTTAAGCATACATCGGTGTGGTAAAGGTGTGCATAATTTGGCAACACCAGTTCTTTCATCAAGAATAGCAACGCGAGTCAGGTAAAGCTATATCGAACAGGGAATCATCCCCGCACTGCGTCATCGTTCAATATGGGGATGGCAACGAAGTAAAACAAGTCGCTTTAGCCTAGCTCTATCGGGCAGCGAGGTGAGACATTTCTCTCCGGGTTCTTCAGGTAAAACCGCTTCATATTTCAAATAGTGTGGTTGGTATTCAACACGTCAATGATCTTTTGCATGCGATCTTTGTTTCTAACTATTTGATAAATATAAAGATAATGATTTATGGTGCATAAATAGTGCCCTAGCGGTCAGAATAATGCAGGTGCAGCAACTTTCTGAAATTCAATCGTACAGTTGATACCAAGCCAAAATGTCTCAATTGTTCGATTCAATCAGGCCTGACCCAGTGAAGGTCGCGAAATCTTATATTTTCCGTTAGACCAATGATCCGCTTCATGTCCCTTACCGTGTCGGAGGTCTTGGAGTTGACCAATAGTGCGGGCAGCGACGGAACAAGCACATTTTTCATAGAAACTATTCCGAAAGTATTGAAAGAAGTGCTCGATTAGCTCTCTTTAAGCCCTCGATAGACCTTAACGTCACTATATTCCTTTAACTCATCGAGATCCGGAATTGTGGTAGTCGTGACTCTGTCTAGAATCTCGTAACCCTGCAATTCGAATTGCTTTATCCTTGAATCTGCGATCAGAATTTCGTCACCGAGTTCTGGTAATAACGTTAGCAGCGGAAAGTTGTCCCGATCGTAAAGCACATCTGCAGCAACGACCACATCGACGCTGTCATCCAACGCGTTAATGTCATCGAGAAGCTGAATTTCAACATTATTTAAACAGGCATTTGCTCTAATGGCGTTTTGTGACATTGGATCGTTGTCGCAGGCAATGACATGGTCAGCACCGGCCAGACAGGCAGCGATTGCAACCACACCGGAGCCAGAACCAAAATCGAGTACAGATTTCCCTTTCACAATTTCAGGGTTCTGTGTGAGATAACGGGCCATCACCTGGCCGCTGGCCCAGCAGAAAGCCCAGTAAGCGGGGGCATCGAGAATACGCAGCATTTCATCGTCTGGCATTCTTCCTCTGGGGTAATCTTCAGAAAGTAGAAATAGCGACACTTTGGGACACAACGGCAAAGAGGTTTGAACCAGTTCAGCATGGCGGATGGTGGCGCTAAGATTATCGTCAACTGCTTGTTTGAGGATTTCGAGTTGCTGTGTCACTTGGCTGATATGGCCTGATATTTTCAATGCGCAAGCATTTTATATGAGAATCCAGTGCTTTACCTCAGTAGACAGATATATGTAGGATAAACCGTTGCCAACAATTTCCAGGGGAGTACACCATGGCCATTGATTTTCAGTTCAGTCAGGAGGTAGAAGATGCACGTTTGATGATGCGTGAGTTCCTGCAAAATACAGTTAAAAAAGAGTTTGAAATATTGCGTAGTCGAGGTGATGCGTCGCGGGATGATTGGTCAGTACTGGTGAAAGAACTTCGAAGCCGGGCTAAAAGTGAAGGCTTCTGGTTACCTCATATGCCACAAGATGTAGGGGGCATGGGTCTGGGTATCACAGCCGTGGCAGCAGTTTCCGCCGAGGCTGCCAAGGTACCCATGGGTCCATACATCATTAACTGCCAGGCACCCGATGAAGGTAATATGCACACGCTTTATCATTTTGCGACGGACTATCAACGTGAAACTTTTCTTAAGCCTTTGTTAGAGGGTACCGCAAGGTCGTGTTTTTCTATGACTGAACCCGAGGTTGCGGGTTCGGATCCAACGTTGATCCAGACAACTGCTGTTCAGGATGGCGATGATTGGGTCATTAATGGTCACAAGTGGTTTACTTCCGGTGCCAAGGGTGCTGACTTTGCGATCGTTATTGCGAAAACGGACCCTGACGCGAGCGTGGCACAAGCACGAAATTCGGCGTTCATTGTGCCGCTCGATTCTCCTGGTTTTGAGATAGTGCGGGATGTTGAGACTATGGGCGGTAAACACAATCATCCTGAAGTTAGATATAACGATGTTCGAGTGCCAAAGGAAAATTTACTTGGCGAGCGTGGCGGAGGACATAAACTAGGGCAGGTTCGTCTTGGGCCTGCCCGTTTGGCACACTGTATGCGATGGCTAGGGCAGATAGAAATGGCGCTAGAGATGCTCATCGATAGGGCTCAAAAAAGATTTGCTCATGGCTCACTGCTATCTGAAAAGCAGAGTATCCAGTGGATGATGTCTGACAGCGCGATGGAGTTGTATTCCTCAAAGTTAATGGTGTTGCATGCTGCCTATAAAATTGAGAACGGCATGGAGTTCAAACAAGAGGTTTCAATGGCCAAGCACCATGTGGCTAATACTTTGTGGCGGGTTGTCGACAGAGCCATGCAAGTGCATGGCGCGCTCGGTTATTCGACCGATACGCCTCTCGCTGGCATGATGCAGCAGGCACGTTGGGCAAGGTTGGCAGATGGAGCGGATGAGGTGCATCAAATGCGTATTGCCGAACTTCTGATGAAAGCCTATAACAGTGATGGATCAATAAATCAGGGTGTAGGTGGTTTGCCACTGTAGCGCGCGATAAAAATAACAGGTTCTTTAAGGCGCGATTTGGTAGTTAACACGTTGATCGGCTTCGCTCCACGTGTTGTTGTTAATAGCGCCTCGCTTTGTTTACTTTTCACGTCCATGAATCATGGCTTGTCGTTATCTACCTGAAAACAAAGCTGGTAAACAGAGTTAGGCAAACTAATAGAAGGTATACCATGTCGATCATTGTAGAGGAGAAGACCGCTGTCACTGATATTTGTTCCGGCATAAAGAGAATTTTGGTCGGTTTGTTTTTCCTTCTGTTGAGTCATAGCCTAAATGCAAGCGAGCAACAAAGAGCGCTCTACCTGATTGCCGAGGCCACTTCAGCTGATCGTATTCAGCGAGACATACAGCAGTTAGTTGATTTTGGTACTCGTCACACGTTATCGGAAACTCAGTCAGAGATTCGGGGCATCGGTGCTGCAAGAAGATGGATAAAATCTGAGTTTGAAGAAATTTCCCGTGATTGCGGTGAGTGTTTAGAGGTTTATTTTCAAAGCGATATTGTCGGCGGCGTAAAAAGGATACCGAATCCAACTGAAGTGGTGAATGTCATTGCCCTGTTACGAGGACACACTGAACCTGATCGGTATGTCATTATGTCGGGAGACATTGACTCAAGGGTGACCGACCCACTTGATGGAACAAGTGATTCTCCCGGCGCAAACGACAATGCCTCTGGTATGGCCGGTGTCATCGAGGCCGCTAGAGTACTCAGTAAGTATCGATATCCTGCAAGTATCGTTTTTGTCGGTTTGAGCGGAGAAGAGCAGGGGCTATTTGGCGGAAAAATAATGGCAGAGCAGGCGATTAAAGATGGCTGGCAGATAGAAGCGGTGCTGAACAACGATATGATTGGAAATATCTCAGGTATCAACGGCATTACCGATAACGCGACGGCAAGAGTTTTCTCTGAGGCGACCCGACCAATCGAAACCGAAAAACAGGCGAGGATCAGGCGGTTTACCGGTGGTGAGGTAGATTCGCCCTCGAGAAATATTGCACGCTATGTTGATGTCATCGCAGACAAGTATATTCGCAATCTTGACGTCATGATGATCTATCGTCTGGATAGATTCGGGCGCGGAGGCCACCATAGGCCTTTCAACGACGTTGGCTATCCTGCAGTAAGAATTATGGAGACCAATGAGCACTATGACCGACAGCATCAGGATATTCGTCAGCAAGGCGACCGAAGCTTCGGAGATACTATCGACGGTGTTAATTTCGACTATGCGGCCAAAATGACCGCTCTCAATGCTGTGACGCTTGCTGCAATGGCTTGGGCGCCAGCGCCCCCCGAGGACGTTGTTATTGAAGGTATTGTAAAGCCACATACGACGCTCAAATGGAAACTAGATAATCGGGCTGCGGGTTACAAGTTGTATTGGCGGTTGACAACGGAGCCTCAGTGGACGTGGAGTCGAGAGGTTGGCCACGTTAATAAGTTCACGCTTGAGAACGTCGTGATAGACAACTACATCTTCGGTGTCGCAAGCGTAAATGACCAGGGTATCGAAAGTCCTGTTGTTTTTCCTGGTCCCATTGGCTCGTTTGTTTTTGATGCTGAAGAGTGAACAATCGATAACGCTATGCGCTATTTGCAAACCCACATTTGAGTGTTCAGGTTGAACCAGCCAAGTACCCTTTGTCGATGGCTCTTATTTGGGGCATCAGATACCCCGTGACGATAGTCAAGACGACGAGAATAATGCCACTGGTGACTAGACCCACCTGAATACTGACATTGTCGACGAGATAGCTGATGGGCAATACACCTAGCGGCATGAGTCCATGAGACATCATGTCGATGCTCATCACTCGCCCTCGCATGCTTTGACTAACTTGTAGTTGAACTAGGCTTCGATTCATCGACATGTTAATAGCTGAAACCAGACCAATGAAACCAATGACCAGCGCTGCTAAGCTGAAGTTGGTTGTGATCGCAAATACAGCAACGCCCAAACCCCACATGACACTAGTTATCAATACCCAATAGCCCTTGTTTTTCAGACTCCCGAGTTTCGCCAACATCAGTGAGCCAGCAATTGCGCCGACGCCCATATAGGTCATTAAGAGGCCAAGGTCGTCTGGTCCACCCTCTAACACGTCGCGATTGAATGCAGGTAGAAAGGTGTTAATCGATATTCCAAACAGGAAAGGAAATATCGATAGGAGAATTAACCCGCCGACGATCTTTGATTTGATGACATATTGAATGCCTTCAATTAAATCGTTAAGAGGTGATTTGTCGCCGCTCGAGGTCGGTGTCCCTTTATGTCTGATAGGCAGCACAGTAAAGGCGGAAATCAAATAGAGAAGGGCCAAAACGCTATATACCAGCCCAACACCAAAGGATGATGATGTATCACCATCGGCAAAAATCGCAATCATAAACCCAGCCAACGCGGGACCAAGAATACGAGCGAGATTCCACGAGGCGGTATTGAATGCCATCGCATTAAACATCAGTGACTCGCCAACGATCTCAGGAATAAACGCTGTTCTTGCGGGTATCGACAGTGCCATTACCGTGCCATTAAACAACCCCATCCAGATGAAATGGGCAAAAGTCACCTCACCGCTCAAGACATAATACGACATTACCAGAGTGGCGAGGCCATTGGCGAAAGGTCCCCAGCCAATAATACCTTTCTTTTTGATCCGGTCCGCTAGCACGCCGCCGATAGGAGAGAAGATGACCTGCGGCAACATAAATGCCAGGGTGACATAGGTGAGGCTTACAGCTGATGAGGTCATCTCGTAAACTAGCCAACCCTGCGCGACGAGTTGCATATTCATGGCGAATGAGGAACCAAGCATGCCAATCCAAAGATACAGATAATCCCGTTCTTTCAGAGAGGCAAACATTGAGTCGTCGAGCGGTCGTGCCGTGTTTGATACTGTTTCAGCCACAGTTTCGGGTTCGGATAAAGCATCTGAATTGTCTTGTGAGTCGCTCAATCAGGCATCCAGTTGTTTACCCGTGGTTCATGTCGCATGAGAAGGTTACGTCGCTGTGAGTTTGAGAATAGCTTGTATCTGCTGGGTTAGTGAATCCAGTACCTCTGCGGCGATCGTTACCTGTTTGCTGGCCTCATCGAATTTGCGTATCTCGATTGCCTCGCGCACGCCGGGTATGGTTTTGACGCCATAACCCGTGTAAAAACCCGGCGCATAAATATGATGTTTGTACCAGCTTCTTCCAGTGAGTCCTTGTGGGCGCGTTAACTTCCGCTCGGTCAGGTAAAGCAATTGATTAACTTTCATTTGATCTTTAGCTGAAAGCGTACTGTTCCCGATGGTCTGATTGTACTTTTCAGCGGTTGCTTGTAACCGTGTTAAGGAATTCTTTAGGGGGGCGAAATTTAGATGTGGCACTTCGGCTTGGCGTTTAGGTGCTTTTAGACTTTTGGTTGGGTCGAGTGCGAGCTCAAAGATACCCTCGTCTAATTGGGCATTTTGAATTTGGGTCTCTTTTCTCATCTTTTCAATAAGGTCTTCAAGTTCCTGAATATAAAGTGCGACATTGTCAGCGAATGCAACAAATTCGAAAGGTAGTTGTGGTGCATTGGCAAGACGCAATGTTGCCCGTCCAGCAACCCGGGCCAGTGCTTCGCCGTACGCGAGGTTGGGATCTCGCCACCTAGTATAATGCTCATAAGTATCGTAGAGCGTATGGTAACTGCCACCGTTGCCTTCGCCTGAAAATGCAAGATTTGCAGATGCGATACCCAGATGTTGTAAGAACGGTGTGTAGTCAGACCCTGAACCAAGAGGGTAGAGTCTGACGTCACTTCGATCGCGGGTTTCAGCTTGTTGCCTTCTATTGCCGTTAACCGCCAGTCGTGCCTTAAGTCGCTTTTTGAGAGAGACATTTGTCTGTGGATCATCGACATCCGCGGCAACCTGATTGAAGAATTTCTCTAGAGTATGACTGCCACCCATACTAAGAAAGCCTCTGCTATTGCCATCAGTGTTGAGGTAAGCGACCGCATGCTTTTTGAGGTCTTCCGCATTGTCTTCGACCCATTCGGTTGAGCCGATCAATCCTGGCTCTTCTGCGTCCCATAAGCCATAGACGATAGTTCGTGCCGGTGTGTTGCCGCTTTTTGCCAGCTGGGCAATTGCTTTTGCCTCCGCCAGTAGCGCTACCACGCCACTCAAGGGGTCTGCTGCGCCGTGATTCCATCCATCATGATGATTGCCGCGAATAACCCATTCATTAGGATAAGTGCTTCCCTCCCATCGAGCGATAACATTGTAAGCAGTTACCATATCCCAGCTAAATGCTAGTTTTAGGCGCACCTTTGCTGGACCCGGGCCGAGGTGGTAGGTGATCGGAAGTCCTCCTGCCCATTCTCTTGGCACGGTTGCGCCGCCCATCGCTGTCAGTAGCGGTTGAGCATCTTTGTATGAGATTGGCAATACAGGTATCTTGGTAATAGTCGGAGCGTTTTTTCGCTTAAGTCTTTTTGCGTTTTTAGTTGCGCCAACGCCGGGTGTTAAAACATCGCCGGGATATGTTGGCATATCCATGACAGAGCCACGTTGTACACCTGTTTCGTGTTTGTAGGGCCCCTCAGGATAGGTGTCTCCCACGACGTATCCATCATCCGCAGGATCGGAGTAAATGATCGTGCCAATCGCACCTTTCTCGGCCGCGAGTTTGGGTTTGATGCCACGCCAGGACTTTCCATATTTTGCAATCGCAATTTTACCCTTGAGGCTTACACCGTATCTCTCCAGAAGTGCGTGATCTTCTGGTCGACCGTAATTGATAAATACCAGTTCGCCCTCGACGTCACCGTCTATTGAAAATGCATTGTAGGGTGGTAGCAACTCTGTTTGTTCAGCCGTGCTAGCATCCTCCGCAATCGAATCCTCTCTCAGTGAGGCGGTGTATTGATTCGGCGAGACTAGTTCAAGCAGTCGCTCTTTCGGAGTGGGCAAAAGTATTTCGTACTTTTCTATCTTAGTATCGTAACCCCATTCCTCCATAAGGTCTGCGACTTCCTCTGCAATTACCTTTCCCGCTAGGGAGCCAACGTGATGGGGTTTTTGGGAGAATTTTCTGAGCCAGAAATCTTGTTCAGCTGCGTTGATCTGGCGATCAAACTGGGTCTCAAGCTGCCGTTGCCTCTGGGTCGAGGCTTCATCAAAGCCGGTAATATTTTCGGCACTAATGGAAGCTGCTAATAAGATACCTGAAATACATAAACTGGCTTTGACCAAGAGGGATGTCCAGCTGGCGTGCTCGATAGGCATTTCTCGTAGATGTTTTTTCATGGCGGTCGCCAAATCAGTAAGTTTCGTCTCAAAACATGCCGTAAATTCCGTCTGATTGCAATTTTGATCAGCGGGGTCCCGATCTCTCAGAACCTCCTCAATTCCCCCTAAGCTGTCTCAACAGTCGCCACAAACTTATGTGCAGGGTTGCATAGTGGCACAGTGTCGAGACAAGAAACTTAGCGCTAGCGTATAGAGTTTTTAGGTTAGCGTTAACGGCATCTTGAAATACCGCACACCATTTTTTTCAGCGGGAGGGAAATTGGCGCCCCTCATATTAAATTGGACGGAAGGATAGAGTAGAGTCGGCGTGCTTAGTTTTGCGTCTCGTGCTTCTCTCATCTTAATGAAATGCTCTTCGCTACTGAGATCGCCAACATGTATATTGTGCGCCTTCTCCTCTCTGACGGTCGTTTGTTCACAAACCTCTGGTCGGGTCTCGGTGCCATAGTCATGGCACAGGAAGATGCGTGTTTGATCCGGTAATGACAGAATTCTTTGAATTGATTGGTACAAGGTCTGGGCGCTGCCCGCAGGAAAGTCTGTGCGAGCGGTTCCATAGTCGGGCATGAAAAGTGTGTCACCAACAAAAATGCAATCTTCGACTAGATAACTAACGCAAGCCGGGGTGTGACCCGGGGTGTGCCATACTTTGAATTTTAGTTTGCCTACCGTGAAGGATTCGTCATCTTCGAATAGCACATCAAATTGACTACCGTCCGCGATAAATGATGGCTCGGCATTGAACACGTTTGCAAAGGTTTCCTGAACTTGGATGACTTGACTACCAATCCCGATTTTTCCACCGATTGCGGCTTTTAGTTCACTGGTACTGGATAGGTGATCTGCATGAATATGAGTATCGAGTAGGTATTCGACGCTAATATTTTCTGATTCAACATAGTTGACGAGTCTCTTTACACTTTCTTTTGTGCATTTTCCTGCGGCGGGTTCATAGTTTAGAACGGGGTCAATGACGACACCCGCCTTGGTCTCTGGGTCGTGCACGACATATGTGAAGGTAAATGTAGGTGCATCGAAGAAATGTTTGATAACCGCCGGCATGGTTCTTCCCGAGTATATTCTAAAAAGGTATAAACTTAGACCAGATCAGAATAATACTTGCCGGGTAGTGATTATCAAGCTTTGTTTACCTACTGTCGGCAATCACACCATTCTGGGTAAATCGTCAGGTGGTTCATGGCGATCAGGATGCGCCCTAGTCGAAAGATCGGGTGCTATCGATCGATAAAGGTATCGATTGCCCTCAAGTGTTCGCTCGATTCTGTTCCGACTCATGAGGCAGTGCAAGTGAGCGACGCATTCTCCGAGTGCCATAATCTTTGTGTAACCCTCAAGTTTACGCGCAAATAAAATGGGCAGTAAATCCACAGCAACCCTCGGTGTCACACAGTTTTCCTCTAATTGAAGCATGCGGTCTTCGTGATGTTCGATGAGTTCGTCTAGTCGAGCTTGAACGTTGTAAAAGGGCAGGTTGTGCGCGGGTAACACCAGTGTTTCGTTAGGAATTAGCGCTTTGAATTTGATATGGGACTCCATCCATCCCAGCAGAGGGTTTGCCTCCGGTTCGGTCGGGTGAACGCTCACATTTGACGTGACGATGGGCAGGATCTGGTCTCCGGATATCAAAATGCGGTGCTTTTTTGAGTAAAGACAGACATGCTCCGGAGAGTGTCCCATGCCGCAGATAATTTCCCATTCTGCGCCACCGATGGAAAGAATTTGACCCTCTACCAATCGGGTGAATGAAATTGGAAAAGGATGGTCGTCGGCTGTTGGTGCAAAGCTGCTGGGC
>CAXRCG010000006.1:0-47180 GCA_964228885.1 Pseudomonadales bacterium
GACCGGCACGCCTTTTCGCGCCATCGAAAAATGGTCGGCACGAAAGAACAAACCGTTTTCTGGGAGGCTTTCAGGTGTCACCGTGCGCCCTTGTCTAGCGGCTGCTCTCGCGAGGTCAACTTCGAGATCACTTTGACCCTCGCCAACCAGAATCACATCTCGTGCCAACCCGGCTGTTTGTAAGATATCAAGCGTTAAATTAGCGGCAGTCTTCTCGATCGGAAAAATCGGGTTTTCAGCATAGGCCGCTGACCCGAGCAGGCCACTTTCTTCTGCCGTCCATAGCGCAAAGACAATACTTCTAGCCGGTGTTGGGCTTGATTTGAGAACCCGTGCCAGCTCCAATACACCAGCTGTTCCAAGTGCATCGTCATTGGCGCCAGGCCTGACAACTCGCCCCTGTGAATCAGGTTCGCCTATGCCGTATGCGTCCCAATGAGCTGCCACCATGATACTCTCGTCCGCATGACTTCCGCCAGGTATGACCGCTAGTACGTTTTGACTAATGATGCTATCAACGGCGACCAAAAGATTAGCGCTGAAGTTTACACCACTTAGTTCAAATGCTTTGAACTGACTGTTTCTCGCTAATCTGCGTTGTTCTTCAAAATCGTATCCAGCCATTGCAAAAAGGCGAATCGCAGCATCTAGGTGCAGCCAACCCTGCAATTGAACAGGCTTCGTACCAGTAGTGTTGGTTGCAATGGCATAGTTTTCGCCCGGGGATGAGGACGCGACGTTCCAACCGTAACCCGCAGCCTTATCTTCATGGATGACCAGTGCCGCAATCGCGCCGCGTCGTGCGGCCTCTTCAAATTTGTATGCCCAACGACCATAGTAGGTCATACGCTTGTTACCAAACAATCCGTAAACAGGTTCGGATGCATCAGCAGAAAAATCCGGATCGTTGACTAGAAAGATAGCGACCTTCCCGGATAGATCCACGCCTTCGTAATCATCCCAACCCCGCTCGGGTGCGCTGGCACCAAATCCCACGAACACCACGGGAGCATCCTGTATGCTGTTGCTTGTCAGCGGCAATACGCTACTAATCTCAAGATCTGTCGCCTGTTCTAGGCGCCAGTCGCTATCGCCACTAGAAAATTTTACATCGAAGTCACCCTGCAAGCGCGTATGGTTGAGCGGTACTGATTGAGTCCAGCCTCCAGCATCACCGCCTGGGTTAAGGCCGAGTGCTTCAAAACGCTGGATAAGGTATTCGACCGTTTTCGTTTCGCCTTCTGTGCCAGGGGCTCGACCACCGTATTCGTCCGATGCCAGTATGCGAACGGTTTCCGACAAGTTGTTCATGTTGATTTTTTCAGCAAGCACTACCCCTGCGTAGATATTGGTCGCTAATGTTAAAGCACCAAGGATTAGTCGATGAGTAATCATGAGTGGTCCCCGTTCGAGATTCGTTTTAGATTTGGCCATCGTCCATAGGTCAATCCTCGCCATAGCCACTCAACTGGACCGAAGTGAAATCGTTTCAGCCACCATGGGCTTAATATCATCTGAAATATCCAAATAGTGATCACGACAAGGTAAAGTGAAGTTCTTGAAAGCTTGTCAACCAGGCCAAAACCAAGACCTGTAAAAATGACTGCGCAGATTACGGAGTGCATTAAATAATTGGTGAGAGCCATACGACCAACAGCAGACAGACCTGTTTTGATACTGACAAACCCGTGGCTTCTCGTAAACAAGACCAAAAGCCCTATATAGCCCATTGCCATACCCAGACGCCCAATCTGGTAAGTTGGTTGTATCTGCGCAAAGACTGCTGTCAATTCAAAGTTAGCGGTGATGCCTCTATAGACTTCGTAACTATTCACGGAGATGCCGATGCAGAAGCCTATTATCGCAAGTTTTTTGTAGAAGGCTAATGAACGCTCTCCCTGCAGCACTTCGAACTTGTACAGCGCCATGCCCAGAAGCATCATGGCTAGCGCATCCCATACCAAAATAACGGGTACGGTGACCAAGTGCATTTGCAGTGTCTTTTCAAGGTTAAAAGAAAACGCACTTGTGTAGCTTTCTCGTCTTTGGTTAAGTTCCTTGGATATTTCCTCAGCCGAAGGTTGATTGTCTTTGACAAAATCATCCCACTCGGTGGCTAACATCTTGGTATCCGGATTGATGTTAGATAATTCTGTAGCGTGATCTACTTCAAGAGACGCATCTTTTGATGCGGATAGGCCGAGGCCGAGGATCCCGTAGAAAATTGAGATAAGCAAAATAATGCTGCTTGCCGATATTAGAAGTGTTTTGCCACTTTTGTTTCTAAGGAGGTAGAGAAAGAAACCGCAAAGAGCATAGGTCACTAGGATGTCGCCCACCCAGAGCAGAATATAGGCATTAAATAGACCAAAGATCAGCAGCCAGAACGTACGCTTGTAATGTAAGACGGCACCCTTTGCGCTTGCACCGGTGGTGAAGAGTAATACGCCCGCCCCGAATAGAATAGAGAACAAGCAGCGCATAGCGCCTTCAGCAAATATTTCTACTGCCGCCCACGTAACCTTGTCAGATACGGCTCCAAAAATTAGATCGTAGCCCGGGTTGGAATAGGCGGCTGAGTGAAGTCCAAATCCGATGATGTTCAGCAACAATATGCCTAATAGCGCAAATCCGCGCAATAAATCCAGAGATTCGATTCTTGCTGTTTCTTTGAGAGGTTCCATAAACCGTGTACCGACGCTTTATCAAAAGTTGTCATCCTAGTGGTATTTGAAACCAGCGACTACTGAAATTTGATAAATTAGTCTTTGTACCTAGGTGTTAAACCGTTATCAGACTTTGGCAGTTTGAATGACTCTCTAGAAGGGGTGTCGAATTTTTCGTGAATCCTTGAATGACCTCGCTATAATCCCACCTTGTGGGTTAGCATGAACTCGTCATGTTGGCATCAAGTGCATAGATCGCCTCAGATAGTTTGGAATGAAAATATTTTTTCGGACAATCTCATGGATACACGATGCTGCCCTTGAAGTAGTGCATGCTTTCCCAATTGTGGGTATAACCTTCGACAGGCTTGTATTATCCCTAGCATACTCGTAGGGAGTGATAGGTAAATGTTTGTGGAATCGGAAAATAACCTGTGTAATAGGTGTTTGCACCGCGGGAAAAATTGAGAGAAGGATTAATGATGGATAATTCAACAGAAAACGCCGACACCCTTTATGAAGTAGAAGACGGCATTGCAACGATTACGCTAAATCGACCAGAGCAGATGAATACGTTAGGTGGCTCGATGATGGCATTGGTGAGCGACTATATGAATGAGGCTGAACAGGATAATGACGTTCGGGTGATTATTCTGACTGGTGCTGGTCGAATGTTTTGCGCCGGTCTAGATGTTGTTTCAGCGCAATCGCGCGCGGGTTCTCAATCCGGCGCCAACACGCCAGCTTCTATTCCTGTAAGTTTGAATGTAAAAACGTTTCCGCCTGCTGTGATTTTCAACTGCGAGAAGCCGGTGATTTGCGCGTTAAATGGCGCAGCAGCGGGTTTTGGAATGGATATGGCGTTGTGTTGTGATATTCGCATCATGGCGCAGCGAGCTAAATTTGCGCCGACCCCGGTAAAAAGAGGCATTGTTCCGGAGAGTGGCGGTACATGGGTGCTACCTAGACTTGTAGGCTGGGAGAAGGCTGCCGAAATAATTTATCGAGCCAGAAATATGGATGCTGATGAATGTAAGACGCTGGGGTTGTGTGCCCACGTTGTGCCAGACGAGGAGTTAATGCCCTTTGCAAAATCGTTGGCAAATGATATTGCGGCTAATGCTCCACTTGCGGTGCAGTCTGCCAAACGTCTGATGCGGATGGGATTAGCCGAACAATTCAATGATCATGTACATCATGTTTATATGAATTTTCTGCAGTTGATGCGTACTGAGGATGCGAAAGAAGGCATGACTTCATTTGCCCAAAAACGGTCAGCGGACTTTAAGGGTCAATAATTTTCTTAAGCCTCTCATTGCTTTTTGTAATCTGCGCCGAGAGGAAACAATGCATCCTTGCTATCAGACGGAAGGTCAGGTCTTTGACTTCTCACCGAGTGCATGGAGCGTGGTAGCTCGAAAGGAAGTGTGCCTTCGGTTTCAAGCTGGCTGCAAATTACGTTAATCATCAGATCATCTGAAACCCCGAGATCAACATACAAACCGTCAAGGTCGTCAACAATGTCGGTGACGACCGCAGGTCTGCTCATCTGAATGACAGCAATCGTCGGCATTTTTTTTGATAACGCTTTTACTTTTTTGGCAATCTGCAGTGTCGGTTTGAAATCTATGTCTCCCTCCTGTTGGCGGCTACCAAAAAAGAAGTTGGGATGAAGGGCTTCATGAGGCGTTGAAAGTTTGATTATCGCAGCGTCAGCTTCGTTAAGGCCAGTGACATCATCTTCCTGAGAGAGCCCGAAGTTTTCGAGATGATAGCGGGTGGTGGCGTTCACACAAGAAGGTTTCTTTAGACATATAATTGACCTTTGCTGTGCTATTCTTCCAGCAGACAGTGCCCGCCGTGACCCGACCAGGTCGCCCGCTTTTGTTGCGTCAACGAAGGGCGACTCGAAAAGACCCTGTTTGAATTTCTGTACTAACATTCTGTAAGCAGCTTGATCAATTCTTGATTCAGAAATCAAGCCGTTGTCGATGGCGCTTAACATCGTCACAACATCCTCTTCGCCACCGAGCTGGTCACAGCCCGCGTTGACTGCTTTTGCAAACCGCTCTTCACGGCTCAGAGTTTCCACTCCCCAGGGCATGCCGATATCGATGGGTGTCTGTTTTTTAGTTGGGTTGAAGGTTTGTTCGCCAGCATCTCGAAATATCGCCCAATCTGAAAGGACAAATCCTTTGAAGCCACATTGGGCGCGCAGCAGTTCGGTGATCAGTTCTCTTGAAAAGCCACCTGCAACCTGCTCGAGTATTTCTCCGTTCAGCGCTAGATTCTCAAGTATGGTGTAGGTAGGCATAACACCAGCGACATTGTGTTCAAATGATGACAGGAAAGGTTCAACGTGCAGGCGCAGAGACTCTTCGGTCAACTGCGAAAAGCGGCCATAGGCATTGTGGCCATCAAAGCCGTGAGGTGCTGCGCCGTAGCCTACCCAGTGTTTGACAACGCAAGATACGCTTTTTTCGTGCAAGCCCTTTGTGCCTAATTGCATGCCTTTTACATAGGCCCCAACAAGCGTTCGCGCTAGGTCCGGATTTTCGCCGAAGGTGCCTGATATGCGAGACCAACGAGGTTCAGTGGCAAGATCAGCTTGAGGCGATAACGCCATATGGATACCGACAGCGCGATATTCGGCTCTTGCAATCTCAGTAAACTGCTCTACCAGTTCGGCGCTACCAACCGCCGCCAAACCTGTGGTTTCTGGCCATTGACTAAACCCCTTTGCTCTTGAGCTAGCCCCTGTAACGTGCTGAAAATGATGCCGGGGGTCAGTGCTGATCGTCACTGGAATACCAAGACGCGTGTCAGCAGCAATCTGTTGCAAGCTATTGTTTTGCTCTGCAAACTCTTGGGGCGTATTGTCGAGGCGTGTAATCAGGTGGTTAATCTTGCTCTCAGAGATCAGTTGTTGGTTAGCCGTTTGATTATATTCCGCCCCCACACCCATCACTCCTAGAGGACCAGTTGATTGGGCGGTGCCGTGCATCATGACGCCTGCTTTTTCTGCTATCGTCATTCTATTTAACAGATCTTTCGCACGTGCATCGGGACTCAAGCGATGATCTTCGTAGGGCGAGAGCACCCCATCGTGATCCAAATCTCGGAACTCGATACCGTCGATAGCTAGCTTTTTCATGATTAATCTCACGCTTGCAAGGGAAATTTGGGTAGAAGCAGTATAGATCTTAGCGTGAATTAAATACTACGTCTGATGAGCAATGGCATTGAATAGTTGGCTAGGGGGAATCTTGTGTGCTTTCCTCAACTGATTTAACCTGCAGCAAAACCAAGGAGAAAATCAAATGGCTAATGATCAAATGTCACTGTTTGATGCGATATATAATTGTCGAGCAATGCGAAAACTAGATACTCGGGAGGTTCCCGAAGCCGATCTGAAGCAACTCATCGATGCCGCCAACCAGGCGCCTTCGGGTTCTAACATGCAGAATGGTCGGTGGATTGTTGTCAGAGATGCTGTAGTGAAGCAGAAGCTTGCAGATCTTAATCGTGCCGGTGTTGAAGCCTACATTGGACCTCAGGCTGCCCGACCTGGGAGTTTACCGCACCAATCGGAAGAGAAGCGTAAGCGCATGCTGAATGCTGTCATCTGGCAAATGGAACATATGCATGAAATACCCGCGCTGATCATCGCCTGTATGGAATATGGTCAGAAAGTTGATGCGACTGTTGCGCAGCGCGGAGGCGGTTCTCTGTGGCCGGGCATCCAAAACCTGTTGCTGGCAGCGAGAGCAATGGGACTTGGTGCTGCACCTACCACCCTTGCGCTGAATGATCAGGATAAAGTCAGGGAAGCCTTGAATATGCCTGACACGATGGCCGCGTTGTGCCTAATTCCTGTTGGTTATCCTCTCGGTAAGTTTGGCCCAGTCACGAGAAAGCCAGTTGAGGATATAATGCGTTTTGATCAGTGGTCGTGATAATCGCAGAGCAGATAATAGCCGCGCTATCGACTCAGCGAATTACGAGAAATTACGTGATCAATTAATTTGGATTGAATCGCGCGACTTAGCTTGTAGAAGTCGCTAATGGTTCGGATGTTTCATGTCTGGCACCTAATGTCTCCGAAGTTGCGTAGTCAACTGCCGCAAAGTAAGCGCGCTGGTCAGATTATCAAATGTTTATCGACCAAATTTTATTAAAATATGGCTATCATTGTCAGAGCCCGTCGCATTTAGTCAGTGCGCTAGAACTTTCTGATTAGGCATTTTAGTCGATTGCTCGACTCAAACAGCCCAAGCTATTTTTGCGGGCAAATACTTTTCAATCAGATCAAGGTAATACGGTCGAAGCTCATCCCAATTCACGGTGTGATCTACTTTTGAATAAAGGTCATAAGGATTAAATTTTTGTATCCATGGCAGCATTGCCCGGTCGTGGTCATCGCAAAGGTCGTCGTAAGCACCACATTGATGCCAGGCATAAAACGAATGAAACCGGATCATGTACTGCGCGGGTTCAGGAAGATAATCCTTAATGTATTGGAACAGGTACTCATCGTGTCCCCAGGACATCATGATGTTACGCAGACCACAAGCGGGTTCGTAAATTCCTGTGGTCGTTTGGTATGCAGGATTATCTGAATCGGGGTTGTCGGCAAAAAATTGCGGATACACGATCTTATCGCTGAATCGACACCCGACTGGAAAAGTGTCGCCAACGACTGACCATTGAGGCTCTCCTGACAAACAGAGAATCTTGCCGAGATCGTGTATAAAACCCGTGAGCACAAACCAGTCATCATGATTGTCTCTTCGAATGGCTTCTGCGGTTTGTAGCAAGTGCTGTAATTGCGATAGCTCTGTGTCCGGATCAGAATCATCAACCAGTGTGTCGAGATAGGTTAGCGCTTCAAGCCAAGTCATTGAGCGTGTGCTGGTTGGCGAGTAAACAAAGCGCTTAAATTGATTTGTGACAAAGTCAAATGTTTGACGGCGGTGATTAAGACGGTAAAAGGTTTCAACCGTATTTCGACCGGGGGACTGATAGTCTCTCATTTGCCGTTCACCAATCTAACCAATGTTGTCAAGAAATAACGCTTGATGTCGTTTAAGCATCTTTGGCCATAGTCCTATCACTTCAGGAACATTGATTTTAAATACATTTTGCAGACGCTGGTGAAGTGCTTCAGCGCTATTTAGCACCTTCGTTTCGATGCCCCTTGATGTGATTTTACGCCCTGTGCACCCTACTTGAACTTCATATCCATCCTGAACGAAACGTTGCGCAATTAACGTCATGACAAAAGGTGAGTACTCAGCGGTCTGCAGGCTGTGACATACATTTTCGAGCTGAGACTCGTCTGCAGGCTCAGTTTTGAAATCAAAGTTTGGTGCGCCACCAAATTGATGATTGTGTAGCCGCCAGTAGCCATCGGTGAGGTGTTCCAGTTTGAAATTAAATCCTCGCTCTGAAAACTCACCTTCTTTCAAAGGCACCGGTAGTAAAAATCCATCCCCAAAGCCAACATCAACGAGGTAAGGCCGGTCCAACTCGGTCAGTAGAACAAGGTGCGAACCAACAACGGCATCGCCTCGTTCATTTCGGTTGACGCCAGCGGATATCCGCATGATGTCAAAGCCTATTTCTTCTAATGCCCAGCCCATGAGGCCATTCATCTCATAACACCAGCCACCGCGACCTAGCGCTACAATTTTGTTGTAGGCCGCCTGAACATTTGTTGTTAGAGGAATGCTAAGTTGGACATCGAGATCCTCGTAAGTAATCGCATGAAGATGGTGTTGATGAATACCGTTTAGGGTTTCGAGATCGACATTCAGCGGACCACGGTAGTCAATTCTTTCTAGATAGCGAGAAAGTAGCATGATCGCTGGTTATTCCTCTATCTGAATCCGTGACTCACCAGCTGCGGAACCGTATATACCCTTGGCCATCAGTGAAGTTTCGCTATTACGACGATACTGGTATACCTCGGCACGAATGATATGAATATCTGTGTTCGACGGCGCTGCTTGTGCGGCCATCTCTACAAGGTGGCAGGCTAAACGAATGTCTGATTCAATCAATTCCAGAGCGCGTTCTGCCATTTTCACTGCGCCACCGGCAAGGTTTGCTAACTCCCGAGCGAGCGTGCCGTCCGGAGCAGGCTTAAGGCGTGAGGGATTCCCGTCCCACCATCCGCCATAGAGGCGCCAGATGTTTCTGATAACAAACTCAGGCTCATCATAGGTGGGTCTGAGGTATGGTTTCTCGAGAACTGCTGGATCAATTTTAATTTCGTGGATAATTTCGTCTAGGCGCGCGCCTTCATTCATACGTTGTACAGTTTCCTCAACGAGAAACTCGAGCGCATCCGCGACTTCATTAAGCACTCGTCGTATCCTTTCTTTTCCTTCAATCGGCAGTCCATGCGCGGGCAAAAATAATTCAGCATCTTGGCGGGACATAGCGCGAAGTGCGGTAGCCCACTCAACCGGGTATCGCTGCACTTTTTGCGGATTACCAGCGTTGGGGAAGTTCCAGATAAAAAAGTCCCCTGCGCAAATAGCCTTGTGTTTGGGTATCCACGCCCAGGTGTGGTCGTCCGTCTCCCCTTGTGCATGCTTGAGTTCGATCTCGGTGCCGCCGATTGTGAGTTCAAGTTGATCGCTGTAAGTGACGTTGGGCTTTTGAGATTTTGGGTTTAGAAAAATATTGCCGTCTGCAATGTCATAACCACGGCGCGAAAACTGCCCAAACTGGCGTTGATTGATAGCTAGGTTATAACCACTGGTTTTATTGTAGCGGTCAAATCGTCCAGATACATTTTTGTGGCCAATGATATTCGGCACATCGTGGCGATTGTTGGCTGCATCATCCACAAAAAAACCGCACCCGCCCACGTGATCAATATGGCCATGGGTGTAGATTAGCGAATTGAAGCGTTCCTTGCTCCATCCTCGAATCGCGCTGACGACGCGTTCGCCGCCGTTTACGCTGCTGGTATCAAAAGCGACCAGCCCGTCATCGGTATTGAATAGAATACAGTGAGAAAACGCCTCAACCATGGCGATGCCGTCACCAATCTCCGATAACTGGAAGTTGATCCTGTTTAGCGGTCCGACTTCATCAGAGGTCGTTATACCATCTATTACGCCAGTCGAAATCGCAAGCAAATCAGCCATCTTAAACTCCCAATGTAGATTAGCGGTGGTTGGATTTCGTCATTAAACTAGCGGATGCAACATAACGGGTAGTTGCGAATAGCCTATGACAAAGTTTGAAACGACTCGCTCTGGTTGACCAACGACCTCTACTTTATGGAAGCGTTTGCTGATTTCCTCCCAGAGTACCCTCAGCTGCATTTCTGCTAATCGATTACCCATGCATCGATGTATGCCAAAGCCGAACGAGACGTGCTGGCGAGCGTTCTTTCGATCGATAATCAGTTTGTTTGGATTTTCGAACACGTTGGCGTCCCGGTTGCCAGAAACGTACCACATGATAACTTTGTCACCCTTCTTTATCGACTTGCCGCGCAATTCGACATTTTCAAGTGCCGTCCTTCGCATATGCGCCAGAGGTGTTTGCCAGCGAATAATTTCCGCAACCATGTTGGGAATTAGGCTGGCGTCCTGTCGCAGTTTCTCGTACTGGTCGGGGAACATATTGAGCGCAAGTACACCGCCGGAGATTGAATTTCGCGTCGTATCGTTGCCACCTACAATGAGTAACATCAAGTTTCCGAGAAATTCGCTTGGTGGCATATCTCTGGTTTCCGTGTCGTGTGCTAATAGCGTTAACAGGTCAAAGCCTTCATGAGAGGGGTCAAGTCGTTGTCGAAACAGCTTTTGAAAATATTCGAGGCATTTTTGCATTTCAGTGCTGGCTTCTTCCCAAGTTGAAACGTAACCTGACCGTGGTCCTATGGTACCTATGTCTGACCACCGCGTTAGCATTTTGCGATCCTCGAAAGGGAAATCAAACAAGGTGGCAAGCATGCGAGTCGTCAGTTCGATTGAAACACGATCTACCCAATTGAATGCTTTTCCAATCGGCAGTCCATCGAGTATATCTATTACCCGCGAACGAATTAGGCCTTCCATCCTTGCCAGGTTTGGCGGTGCTACAACAGGCGCTACTGTTGCACGTTGAGTATCGTGTTTTGGCGGATCCATGGAAATAAAGGAAGAAGATTCCGTTCCGGGGCTGTCTACAATACCGATTCCCTTCGCGCTGGAAAATCGCTTGTGATCTGAATCAATTTCTTTGATCGCTGCGTGGCTAGTCACGGACCAAAAAGGGCCGTAGCGCGAGTCCGAGTGATAATGCACGGGGTCTTCCTGACGAAGACGGTCAAAAAAAGGCCAAATCGCATCCTGCTGGAACAGGAAGTGGTTGGAAACGTCGAGTTCACCAAGGTCTGCCGAGTCGGCAAAACGTTGAGCGGTATCTTTGGTCGCACTTCTGTAATCGAACATGAGAGTATGATCTGTTTGAGAGAAGAGACTACTTTAGACCCTTATCAACGGTCGCTCAAGTCGACGGCGGGTGCGTCATCGATTGAACATAGCGAGGTACCAAATGGGCTTGTTGCAGCAAATCTAGGGTTTTGTGTATCGTTTCTACCGCACGTAATCGAGGCCTTTACGTATTATCGACTGTTTTTTACTTTGTCTTAGACGGGTTACCTCGAGCTTCTTCCGGTTCTGTTGATATAGCCAGATCGGACACGAGCTGAAAGAACTGATTAACACTCTTGCCCGTGGCACAATTGCAGATTCTCTTTATCAGGTTTGTTAAATGAAATATTTCTTTCTATGGATACTCTGCTTTTTTAGCGCAACTGTAATCCCTGCTTCGATAGATTATGAACGTCAATCAGTGACGATCGCGCTTACCCAAGAGCCGCCAAACCTTAACAGCCTGCAGACGGTCGATCTAGTCAGTTTTTTTGTGTTGGGGCATGTGACGGAAGGTCTGGTTCGGTATGACAGAAGAGGTAAGCTGGTACCCGGGATCGCAACCGACTGGCTTCAGGAAGGTCGCACCATTCGGTTCAAGCTGCGTAAAGACGCCTATTGGAGTGATGGATCGATTGTCACGGCTCACGATTTCGTTTTTAGCTGGCGTCAGATGAACAACCCTGACGTTGCGTCGCCTTATGCCTCGATCATGGACCCAATTAAGAATGCAAGAAAAATTCAGGCAGGAGAGTTGCCGCTCTCTGCATTGGGTATTACAGCGATTGATGATTTTACGTTAAAAGTTGATCTGGAACGGCCCTGCGGTTATTGCATTACCGTGATGAATCACACTGCTTTTTACCCGATCAAGCAGGCTTTTTACGAAGCTCAAGGCGAACGATATGGGGCGGAGGTCTCGAATCTTCTCTACAACGGTCCTTTTAAATTATCAAGCTGGATCCATGATGCGGAGATGACGTTGATAAAGAACTCTTCATACTGGAACAATAGCGCCATCAAGCTTAACGAATTACATGTTGGATATATCACCGCGGATAATCGAACGCGCTTGAACCTGTTTCGTGATGATCGAATATCGCTCGCTCGTCTGGGTGCCGACACGGTTGCAGATGCAGCAAGTCAGCAGTTAAGAATGAAATCGTTTGTATCGGGTGGCATGGCTTACATTCGTTTTAACACCAAGTCAGAAACGTTGACAGGGCAAAAAAAGCTCAGGCAGGCAATTCGTCTGGTTATCGATCCTGATGAGTTTGTTAATAAGGTGATCGGGGTTCCTGGTTATAAACCTGCCTATTCCTTTTTCCCCAGTTGGCTCAACGGAGTTGACGGCAAATTCACTCAGGAATATCCCGTCAAACCCGTACAAATGAATGTGGAAAAAGCGCGCCGGCTGGTGCACGAAGTAAAGCAGAGTTTGGGTGTTGAACAACTTCCGCCCATGACTGTTTTGAGCACAACCTCTCCCACCGGGGCGAGAATAGCGGAGTTTATTCAAGGGCGTTTAAAGCAGGCATTAGATCTTGACTTGAAGGTTGACCAACAAACATTCAAACAGTTTCTCGTTAAAATTCAACGGGGCGATTTTGATATTTCATTGGCAAGCTGGTACCCCGACTTCGACGATGTGGTCACCTATGCCGATCTGCTAGCTTCTTATAATGCGAACAATACTGGAGGCTATAGCAATCCGGAATACGATCGTTGGCTAGAGGTCTTGCTAACTTCCAATGACGCCAGAACCAGAATGAGTGCTGCAGACAAACTTCAGAAAATTATTATTGAGGATGTGCCGGTGCTTCCGCTCGCCGAAACGGGCTCCGCGTATGTACAACATCCAAAGTTGAAAGGCGTTGTCAGACGTGTACTTGGTCCAGACCCGGATTACACTTTTGCAAGGGTTGTGGAATAGCTACTCGTTCGATACATCGACCTTGCAGTTCATCTGTCCTAAGCCTGCATCAAGAGGTGCGATAAGATTACATGCTAATCAACAAGTGAACCCTCCACAGTACTATCAGCGTTAGTGGTATTGCCTAAATCTACCAAGTTTGCCAAGCGGCTATTTCGGGAGGCGTATCATTGCCGGAGAACTTTGTTTGACCGGACTGTTCAGTCAGGTACAAGGAAGACTTTGAGCTTCAGGATTTATCACCGAACAAAAAAAGGCAACTTAAGCTGCCTCTTTCATGTCGCTGGTGTTTTAAGGCCGTTCTGAGGCTAGAACTCCCTGGGTGTTGGTTGAGGTCCCTTTGGCCAGTTTTCAAAGTTTTCCAATACAGTTTCACCCACGTCTGCAACAGACCATGGCGCCTCGTCATTGCCTTTTGTGGCAAGCATATGTGATTGCCAAGAAAGTAAGGTGACCGAATTACCTTGGACCAAGAAGGTTCGACCCGTAACGTCCTTGGCCTGATCGGATCCGAGCCAGACTACGACGGGTGAAACTTTTGAAGGCGAAAGTAGTTCTTCCATATTTTGTCCTTCCGGAAAAATATCCGAGGTCATTCTTGACCACGCGGCGGGTGCTAGGATGTTTACCCGGATGCCATATTTTAAGCCTTCCTGGAATAAGCACCTGGCCAAGCCAGCAATACCGGCTTTGGCTGCGCCATAGTTTGATTGACCAAAGTTACCTAGCAGCCCGGAAGTCGAGCTTGTGACAACAATACTTCCACCGTGACCCTGCGCGAGCATTTGATCATAAGCCGCTTTAACGCAGAGATAGGTGCCTCGTAGGTGAACGTTGATGACGATATCCCACATGTCGTTTGTCATATTTTTAAATGATTTGTCGCGCAAAATTCCGGCATTTGCAATGAGGAAGTCGAGCTTGCCAAATTCATCGACAGCTGTCTTAATCAGCGCATTAACATCGTCTTCATTAGTGACATTGCCGTAATTTGCAACAGCCTTGCCTCCCGCAGCCTTTATTTTCTCAACGACAGCATCAGCCATATTTTGACCTTCACCGCTACCATCACGGGAACCACCCAGGTCGTTGACAACAACGGATGCTCCCTCTTTAGCGAGTAATAGAGCGTGAGCCTCACCGAGACCTCCACCTGCGCCGGTGACGATGGCTACTTTTCCGTCTAATTGACCCATATTGTTTCTCCTTAGCTTGAATATTTAGGGTGAAAAAAGTGGGGAGGAGTAAATCATACTCGTGGGTTTTTTACAAAAAGCGATTGGCAAACTTTGGCGCTAAAAAATTGTCATTCGACGGTGTAGGTATGACCCTGTTTCACCCAGGCATGAAATCCTGCATCGATACCGACGTCTTCAAAGTCTTTCCAGTTGTCACCATAGTGCATTAGCAATATTTTGCGTTTCAGTTCAGCCGGTAAGGTCATCAGTTCCTCGATTGAGGAATGTACTCCACCGGTAAATAGTTGGCAGTCGTGAAAGATAAAGTCGAAATTGAATTCACGGTCGAAGGTTTCTAGAAACTCCGGATCAAATCTAGTATCTGAAGTAAACAGGAGTTTATCGTCAATAATAACTGCCGTGCTCCAGAATGACTCTCTCCACGTGGGCGCGGTATCAGGATAGTGCATAGTACGTGGAAGTTTGATATTGATAGAACCTACATTCGCTTCCCAAGTATCACGCCCTCCGCGCATCACGCATTTGGGTTCGATAACATGCCAAAGGTCTCGAAAACCGAGCGGCGTTGACTCAGACATTTCTGAGCCGCCTCTCAACGATTGCGACCAGAGTATCTGTTCATATTCTGGTGCGATAACCATGTTGGGCTTTCGGTTCTGCACATAACGACCATGTAAGTGCACTTCTTCGAGCCCACCGATATGGTCTGCGTGACTGTGGGTGATGAGAAAGTTTTGTACGTTTGTAATGGGAATGCCGTACTCATGCAATGACTGTGAGCATCTGGTACCACAATCGATGAGAAGGTGATCATCTCCCTTAACAATCAGGGCGTTGGTTTGGTTTAGGTTTTTTGAGAACGCTGAACCGGCACCAATAAAAAAAATTGACAATTCACCGTCGTTGGTGAGCCCAGGATGCGTTTTCAGGGTAACGTTCATTGTCATAGTCTCATTTTAACCGAGGGTGTTAATACCCTTTTATGCGCAATGTTGCGCGAACGGAAGTTGCTCAACTTCAGAGTGTGCGGCTATAAAATAGCATGATATTGCTAGTTTGATCTAATTTCGGTCAATGTGATGTGAACCCCGTCACAAATTGTCGCTGCAAGTTTCTGCTCACAACCTATTCTAATCCGTTGCTTACAGGGCAAGTGCTGCACGATAGAGGTGTTGCCACATTTATGACCTAACAGCCGTAAAGTAACCGTTTTAGCACTTAAAACGAGCCCGATTTACTTGATTATTCGGTTTAGGGGAGTAATATCGATCGTCCAAGAATATAGCGATCAAACCTATGTCGCCTCCAGCACTGATCAGCGTCTCTAACCCATCTGAAGACTATAACAAAGTCAGTAAGCTAATTCTTGAAGCGCTTAGGGTTATCCGCTCAGATGACTTTTCTCCGTACTTTAATTTGTTTACCGACGACGCTGTCTGGATGATGCCTTCCAATTTCAAGGATGTAGGTAAAGAGGAAGCTAAAACTTTTTACCGTTTCACAAAAAAATTCCGCTTTGATCAGGAAACCGCTATAGAAGAGCTCCAAGTAGTCGATGATATGGCTTACGTCAGGGTCAGTTTTGATGGCTATCTTCGAGCTAAAAGTGATGAGTCTGCGCCCCCTCTAAGATCTGTTAGCAGGCATTTGTGGGTTTTACGAAAGCAGCTTGATGGTGAGTGGAAAATCACAAGAGATATCTGGAATAACCCGAAGCAACCCAGCTGATCTATTCTTAGCTTCTATGCAGGCGCATTGTTAAACGAAAAGCTCAAAACTCTTTTAGGAATACTAGATGACCACGCACATCTGGCTTCGTGCCGAATGTAAGCCAAACGAACGTCGAGTTGCGGTGACGCCCAAAGATGCTGCTAGACTGATTGCTAATGGATTTACTATTACCGTCGAAGCCTCGAATCAACGTGCCATTCCGCTGGGAGATTATGAGGCAGTTGGGTGTTTATCTGCGTCAGAGGGAAGTTGGCGGTCAGCACCCGATGACTGTTTCATTCTGGGCGTAAAAGAACTGCCAGATAAGAATAGTGTGCTTCACCACCGACATGTCTATTTTGGCCACGTCTACAAGGATCAACCGGGCTGGCAACAAACATTAGGTCGATTCAGAGCGGGCGGGGGCGTGCTTTATGATCTGGAGTGTCTGGTTGATGAAAATAATCGCCGTGTTGCTGCTTTTGGCTATTGGGCCGGATTCGCAGGCGCTGCCGCGGCCGTGATGGCATGGTGCGGGCAAAACCGAGGAGACAACCCTTCTCTTGCAAAACTAGAAAGTTTTCCCAACGCTGATTTTCTTATCGACGCTCTCAAATTAGAACTGACTCAGCGAGATGAATTGCCAAACATGATCGTAATGGGGGCGCTTGGTAGATCGGGTAGTGGCGCAGTAAAACTTGCGAATGAACTGGGACTCGCTGTTAGCAAGTGGGACATGGCCGAAACAGCGCATGGTGGGCCATTCCCTGAGCTTCAACAACATAACCTGTTTATCAACTGCATATTAGCCAATAAAGATAGCCCTCGATTTATTACCCAGAAAGACCTTGCCAACAAGGACAGGGTGTTATCTGTCATCGTAGATGTGAGTTGTGACCCTGACAGTCCCTATAACCCAATACCTGTATACCACCAATGTACGACCTTTGAAGAGCCCGTGATTAGTCTACCCATGCAAGATCCGCCTCTTGATATCATTGCGATAGACCATCTGCCGTCAATGTTACCGCTAGAATCAAGCCAAGATTATTCTCGTCAATTAGTTCAGGCGCTGTTGACGCTCGACAAGCCAACAATGGGTGTATGGGGTAGAGCGTTAGATCAGTTCAATAGACACATGACAAGAATATAGGATCAACCCGCTGGTAATGAGGTGAGGTTATCTGAAATAATCATTCGATCTTAACTGCTTTCCGGGAGCTACCATGCCAGTCTATGATTTTGCTGTAGGTCAAACTAACCCCGAAACATTCCCAGTCGAGGCTTTCAAGCAAGCCGCGCTGAGAGCCATTGAAGCCGAGCACGACGCTTATAATAAGTATCCGGGTAACTTAGGGCATGAGGGACTTCGAGCGCTAATGGCGGAGCGAGAAAGTCAGCGAGAAGGCGTCGAGGTATCAAAGGATCTTATTGCGATTACAAATGGGTCAATGCAGGCCGTCACGCTTGTTGGACAGGCGCTGATGCAGGGCAAAGACGATATTGTTATTACCGAGGAGTATACCTACTCGGGCACTATTGGTGCCTATAAAGGCATTGGGCTTAAGATGGTTGGTATTCCGCTAGATGATGACGGAATGCGAATAGATGCGCTGAAAGAGACGCTAGCCAAACTGTCAGACCGGGGTACATTGCCGCGCTTCATTTATCCCTTAACCACTTATCAAAATCCAACGGGTACGATGATGCCCCTTTCGCGAAAAGAAGCACTCATTCGAATTGCCTCGGATTATGATATTCCGCTCGTAGAAGATAACTGCTACGGGGATGTACATTTCACAGGAGAGAAAGTGCCCTCAATGTTCGCAATGGACGACGGATTGAAGCATATCTACATTGGTTCTCTGTCTAAGATTCTCGCGCCTGGCGTCAGGTTGGGCTACCTGCACGCTCGGGAGCCTTTGTTCTCGGATATCGTTTCTAAGCGCTTTGATGCTGGCAGTAACTATTTTGCTGCCTCGGTAGTCGCTGAATTCTATAAAGACGGCATTTGGGATCATTGTGAGATAGCAAACCCGGTGCTCAAGAATAAGTTAGGTCTGGTTAATGACGGACTACAGAAACATTTGGCTGATATTTGCGTCTGGTCGAAACCCGCGGGAGGTTTATTTATGTGGGTGAGATTGCCAGAGGATGTGGATATGGATAAGTTAATGGCGGTAAGCCGGGAAAGGAAAGTTTTCTTTGCTCCAGGTGCTGCTTTCCACATAGATCAAAAAAATGATCCTTACATTAGGCTGGCTTTTGGACATGTGCCTGACGACCTCATCGTCGAGGGTATTCCAGTTTTGGCTCAGTGTGTACGTGAAAGCCGAACCAGCAACGAGGCAGTAAATTTCACTTCTCTGTTTGGATAAACTTTGATTAAAACTGAATAAGGGCGGAAACATAATATGCCACACGCGATGATTAATGGCGCAAAACTTTGGTACGACTCAATGGGAGAGGGTGAACCCCTATTGCTGCATCATGGCTACACAGCATCCCGAGCAAACTGGATGCCCGTTGCAGAGCGGCTTAAAGATCGTTATCGCGTGATATTGATGGAGTGCCGGGGAACTGGCGAAAGTGAAGACACGAGTGATGGTTATAACCTCGATCAATACACAAGCGATGTCGTTGGCATGATGGACTATCTTGGTATTAACCGTTTCACGTATGCGGGTCACAGCATGGGTGGTGGTATGGGGTTTCTCTTGGCGATAAACCATGCTGCTCGGCTAAACAAGTTGGTGCTTATGGCGCCGATTCCTGCTGGTGGTGTTCTGGGAGAGCCAGATCCTGAGTATATCGAAGCAAGATTGAAGGCAAGAAGGGAGAACAACAGGGATTTCTTTAAGTCGGATATGCTGTCGAGCAGATTTAGACCCGATGTTCAGACTGACGATTGGTTTGAGTCCCGGGTTGATCATCTCATGCGCGTTTCAGAAGGACATCTGCTGGGTGGCATGAAGTCGATGTTTGCTTTACGCGCAGCTGACAAGCTTGCAGAAATCAACGTACCCACGATGATGTTGGCAGGGGCCGTTGACGCATTGTTACAGGCGAACATCGAGGATTTTAAAGTTTTACCTCATGCGACGCTGCAGGTGTTCGCGCACGCTGGTCATGAGGTGGCTATCCATGAGCCTGATGGTGTGAGCGATGCGATTGATAAGTTTATGCAATACGGTGTTGTTGACATAACAGCTTAGGCCAAGCAAAAGAGTGATCTGTGTTGCTCAGCAAAATATCGGTTCTGGCTGCTTTCTTGACAGCACTTTGCCGCGAATAGGACCGGCCGGATTCGCTACGCTAATGTTTTCTTATCGGGTTTTCTGATTTCGCGCTGCCTGTGTTCACCACGTTGACTCGATTGGTTTTGCGTCATGACTTAAGTCGTTTGACCGCCGAGGTTCCGTATGACGCTGTAGCGTATCGTAATAAAGGCGATCAAGGCAACGTAACAACTCGCAAGCACAGCAATTGCCCCCGAGGTTGTAACGTAACCAGCGATCGCTCCGGCCGCCAGCCCGCCAAGAGGACCAAAGCTGTAGCACATCCCATGAATACCCAGCACTCTTCCCCTTAATTCATCCGGGACCTTAAGTTGTAGCACCGTAAGCGCCATAATCATGAACATTGAATTGAGTGCAGAGGCAGCAAAAATGCAACAGATACAAATTGCAAAGGCGAGGTCTGAGTTCTTGAAGATGCTAGTCATGAGTGTGAACCCGTACAGAAAAAAGCAGGAAGCCAAGGCAGTTGCTAACATGATACGACCAAGGTTCTTTGAGCGTTGAAAGTCGCCAATTAAGAGGGTCCCGGCGACTGAACCAAAACCGGTTGCTGATATCAAGAAACCGTAGCCGGATTCTTCCAAGCTGAGTATTGCGCTGAAAGCCGGCATCAGTTGTATGTAAGCAAAGCCAAATCCCATCGCGGCAAAACTTAGAATCGTGAGTATTAGAAATGTCGGTTCATGCCAGATGAACCTGACGCCCTCTGCTACTTTTTCAAGTGGTGAGCCCTGAGAGGAAAGCCCAGGCAACGTCAGATTCATGCTGAGCATGACGAGGAACATCGAGAAAAAACCAGCTGTACAGAGAGCAAAAGCAACCCAAGTATCGGCGACGGCTAATACAAGCCCGCCCAAGGCCGGTACGATCATCCGTGAGCTTTGCCAGACAATTGAGCTCAGGGCGACCGCGCTGAGCATTTCATCGCGTTCTATCAAAGAGGGCATGATCGCTGTTCTTGCCGGCCAGTCGAATCCGGTAATAAAAGAGATCGCCGCGGCGATGGCAATAATGTGCCATGGCGTGACGATCTCAAGATAATCCAGCACAGCGAGCCAGGCGAGCAGCAAGGTCATCAAAAACGAGGTGCCCAACATAAGCTTTCGTTTGTCGATAGAGTCCGCAAGGGCACCGCCAAAAAGTGTCATGGCAAGGGTAGGTATAGATGCTGCAGCTCCGAGATAACCCAACATCAGCGTCGATTCTGTCAACTCGAACAATAACCACCCCAGCGCCATCACCTGCAATTGTGTGGCGCCTACCGACGCGAAGGATCCTAGCCAATATCGACGAAAGAAGGGATATTTAAGCGCACCGAGACGCCCGCTGAATTTGATCACGTTTATTACCGAAAATCTCCAGTGGCTAATATAGCAGACCAGAGTGATGATAACGCTGTTCGAAAATGCTGTTTACAGAGGAACTGCGATGAACCGATTGTTTTTGGGGTTCAGCGGGTCGTTAGAGCAGCAAAGTAGTGGTTGATATGCGTTATAATCACCGGTTGACTCTGTTGCTTCCGATCAACCTAACGCTGCGGGTGCACTCTTTATCCTATGAAACTGAGCGAACTAACGACCAACAGCAATTATCAGTTTTGGACACTGCAGATTGTAGGCTGGAGTGGATGGGTTGTGCTATTTACGATTCGGGACTTCTACTGGGGACAACCGCTTGAGCGGGTGACGTTGTTAGGCGTTCAAGCTTTGGCTGGGCTTCTTCTGACAACGGGCTTACGACATGTTTATCAAGCGGTGTGGGAGCATCCGATCAGCACCAGAATCATGGTTGTTGTGGGAGCCTCCTATCTAATGGCCGCCATTTGGCAACCAGTCAAAAATTACTTTCAATTTGCCTATTATGATGACTATCGTGCCGTTGAGGCCTATGGTCAGCTTGCTTATTTTAGCGGAATCATTGGCTATTCCTACTTCCTCATTCTTTGTTGGAGTGGGCTTTATTTCGCACTTAAGTTTTATCGGCTCCTCCAGAAACAGGTTCAGAAGAGTATTCAAGCTGAGAGCATGGCTCATGAAGCGCAGTTGCGGATGCTGCGCTATCAACTGAACCCTCACTTTCTGTTCAATACCTTGAATGCTATATCGACGTTGATTCTTTCCGGAGATAACAAAATTGCTAACGAAATGCTTAGCAAACTGAGCAACTTTCTCCGCTACTCGTTGGACAAAGATCCCATGGGCAAAGTCGATATTGATCATGAAATTAATACCATGAAGCTCTACCTCGAAATTGAGAGGGTAAGGTTTGATGAGCGGCTGCAACTGGAGTTCAATGTCGAAGATGATGTTAAGAAGGCATTGGTTCCGAGTCTGCTGTTACAGCCACTCGTTGAAAACTCGATTAAATATGCTGTTGCGAATAGTGAAAAAGGGGGCAAGATCACCATCGGTGCTCGAGCTTTCGAGGGAAATCTGTTACTTGAGGTGAGCGACAATGGACCAGGCATAGAGTTTGTCAATGGACAAATGCCTGTTTTCCATGGTGTCGGCATCGTAAATACAAGAGAGCGGTTAGAGGCAATTTATGGTTCCAGGCATTCAATCAAATTTAATCAGGCACGACCTTCAGGTCTGATGATAGAAATTCGTATACCTTTTGAGACGGAGTAGGGGAATATCGATGGAAGCACTCAGAGCAATCGTAGTTGATGACGAGTCACTGGCGAGAAAAGGGTTAAGAATCCGGTTGGAACAAATGGGTGGTATTGAAATTGTTGGTGAGTGTGTCAATGGTAAAGAGGCTCTAAACTCAGTGACTGAGTTAAAACCCGATATCATGTTTCTGGATATACAGATGCCCGGTATGAGCGGATTTGACGTTGTTAGCAATTTGCAACAAGACAATATGCCTTTGGTCATATTCGTCACAGCTTTCGATCAATACGCCGTTGAAGCGTTCGAGGTACACGCGGTGGATTATTTACTTAAACCTATAGACGATGAGCGGCTTACGGATGCGGTTAAACGGGCCCACGAGCATCTCCAGCGTAAAGGCAGTATCACTGACAAGCAGCGTCTTTTAGAGCTAATTATCAGTATTACCGGCAAGTCCGAAACATCAGTTGCGCAATTGCTGAAGGATCACACTGGCATCAAGTCTTACCCTGAAAAGATAGCAATCAAAGACGGTGGCGAAACAACCCTTGTTGAAACCAAAGACATCGACTGGGTAGATGCTGCGGGTGATTACATGTGTGTTCATGCTAACGATTGTACCCACGTGATGAGAATTACTATGAAAGATCTTGAGGCGCTGCTTGATCCTTCGACTTTCCAAAGGGTGCATCGCAGTACGATTGTAAACCTCGAACGAGTGGTAAAAGTCTGTTCTCATATGAACGGAGAGTTTTATCTGAAATTGAATAATGGATCAGCGGTAAAAATGAGTAGGTCTTATAAGGATAAAGTTAAACATTTCTTCTGATCGTCAGATTGCGAAAATTCTGGACTTTTACAACCCAGAGGCCAATTAACGTGAAGCTGACGATAAGCGTTACATTGAAATCGCGGAAAATGCTAAGCTTGTATTGTACGCGACATAGGCAACCAGCAATAAGCCAGCTTCTAATTTATTGATTTGCCCCGTCCCCGGGCCCTTGAAACTATAAGCCATGATGAAAAGTGCAGCGGTTAAAATCGCCAGCACTGGCATATCTCGAGTAAGTAATTCCGTCTCTACTACCGTCGGTGCGATGGTCCCAGAAATACCCACGACAATCGTTGTGTTAAATAGATTCGAGCCAATAACATTACCCAGTGCCAGAGCATGTTCGTTCTTTTTTACCGCCGCAATGCACGAGGCTAATTCAGGTAGCGAGGTGCCGATAGCAACAATAGTCAGCCCGATAATAAGGTCACTAACACCTAGGGCCTGTGCGATTTCGACACCTCCCCAGACGAGTAATCTTGAACTTAGCACAAGAAAGATCAATCCCATTATTAGAAACACGAGCGCCTTTGACATGCTCATTGGTTCGCTGAATTCCTGTTCTACAACTTCGGCAAGTTGGTCCTGATTCGACTGCATGCCTGCTTTGATTGACCAACCCATGACAATTGAAAATAATCCGATAAGTAGGAGGCCGTCGACGCGGCTAAGGTTTCCATCAAGATAGAGTAGACCCGCGGCAGTGGCAGTAGCGAAAGCCAAAAGAGGTAGTTCACGCTGCAGTACTGAAGATTCAACCAAGATGGGGCTGATTAGCGCGGTCGTCCCAAGAATTAATGCGATATTGGTGATGTTAGAACCGAAGGCATTACCCAGTGCCAGATTAGGATTACCCTGATAGGAAGAGAGTGCTGAAATCACCATTTCCGGCGCAGAACTTCCGAAGCCAATCACAAGCATGCCAATCAAAATCGAAGGTAAACCCAAACGTTTTGCAACAACAGCGGCACCCTCGACGAATTTGTCGGCGCTAAAGATAAGTATAATGATACCGGCGGCAAGTGCCCCGAATGCCAATAACATGGTTGTGAGTCCTTAAAAAGTGATAACTTACGGCGAACAAAATACAAAAAATGCAGACAAGATGAGTATAGCAGGGGCTCGCAGAAAATAAGCGCTTTCCTGTCGTTTCTTTTAAGTGTCGGTTCCCAGATTGCACGGCACCTAACAACAGGTTATGTTGGGCAAATGGACAGTTACGGCATTCTTTCTTTACTACCTCCGGTACTTACCGTTGTATTGGCGATATGGACCCGAAATATTATTGTATCTCTGAGCCTCGGGGTGTTTAGCGGTTCTTTGATCTTGGTCGGTTATAATCCGTTTGCTGCGACGCTTGACCTCATCGAAAAACGCGTATTTGTTGAGATAGCAGTGGGCTCGAACATTCAGATTATCTTTACGATGATGGCAATTGGTGGTTTCATCCGCTTACTCGAAGTCTCTGGTGGTGCCCATGCTTTCGCAAGAGGCATGACTCGTTTTATATCCAGCCCCAGGAAAGCACAGTTCGCGAGTTGGGCCTCGGGAATATCTATCTTTTTTACAGATTCCGGAAATGCCTTAATTATTGGACCGCTGTTCAGGCCAATATTTCGGGAGCTTAGGATATGTCGGGAGAAGTTGGCGTATATACTAGATTCTACAGCTTCACCAATTTGCATATTGATCCCGTTTATTGGCTGGGGTGCTTACATCATGGGTCTGATAGAGCAGGCATACGATGATGCAGGGTTAACAGAACCAGCGCTTTCTGTACTGATCAATGTCCTGCCTTTTCAATTTTACGCCATTCTCACGCTGTCAGCAGTGCTCTTTTTTATAATCGCTGGACGTGATTTTGGCCCAATGGGAAAGGCTCAGCTGCACTTTCTCGCTCAGGACAGGCATTCGCAGCGTCAGGCTCCCGAACCCGATCACGACTTAGCTCAGCCGCCGCGGCTCTCCTTGTTTGTCGTACCTTTGTCGATACTCTTAGGCCTGATCGGTGTTTTGCTTGTTTGGCATGCGATGAACGATGAACTTACAAGTATTCATGTCCGGTCTACCATGACGATTGCTTACGCGTCTGCCTCCATCGCCTGTGCATATCTGATGTTTAAACATCAAAACGTACCCCTGAACGATTCTTTGAATACGTTCATCAGGGGTGCTGAGAGTATGGTGTTTGTCGTAATTATTTTGATTTTAGCCTGGTCTCTAAGTTCGGTCATTAAGGACCTTGGTACAGCGCAAGTGTTATCGACCCTCGTTGGTGGGAATGTGAATCCCGCGTTGTTACCAGCGATTGTCTTTGTACTGGGAGCAATTATCTCGATAGCCACAGGGTCATCCTGGGGCACCTTCGCAATTTTAATGACGTTAGCGGTGCCTGTTGCTGTTGCCATCGACGCGCCATTGTACATGACCATTGGTGCGGTGCTGAGCGGCGGCCTATTTGGTGATCATACCTCACCCATTTCAGACACAACGGTACTCGCCTCTATTGGCGCAGACTGTCCACACATTGATCACGTGTCTACCCAGTTCTATTACGCCATGGTGACCGGTGGTGTGGCCTTTATTACTTTTCTGTGTGCCGGGGTATACGATTCGCCCTGGCTTATTTTGTTAGCGATGGCTGTTCTATTTATGACAATTCAGTTGCTGGGCAGGCGTTTCGGGAAAAATATACTTGATAACGACCCTAAAGCGACTGACTGAGCTATCTCGAAAGCTGCGATTTAATTGCGTCTTGTATTTGATATGACCAATATGCCAGCTGAGCGATAACAGGACCGAAAGGTTTCCCCACATCATCGAGTCCAAATGGTGCAAAGGCTTGCCAAGTGTCATCGTTGTTGGCTATCGCGCTTGCGATTAGCTCACCCCCCATCGTCGTCGTGGCCATACCATGACCCCCAAAGCCCTGACAATACCACTCACCCGGTTTAAGTTGCCCTAACTGGGGCATCTTGTGTCGGGCGTAACCCATGTAACCGCCCCAGGCTACTTCGCCTCGTATGCCCTGTAGTTGCGGGTAAACGGAGAGCAAATCTTTTAGCATGATCTTCTTAAGTCTCCGCTGAGATGGGTGGAACATTGATACCCGACCACCCCACAGTAGCTGCTCATTCTGAACGGTCCGATAATAGTTGGATGAGAATCGATTATCGGACACTGCGTACGGAGCACGAATCGCTGTTTTTAATCGCTTGCCAAGGGGTTCTGTGAGTAAAACGTACGTGGCGACCGGCAGAGTCGCACGGCTAAGTTTAGGTTGCAGCGAGCCGATATAACCGCTGCACGCATAGACGATGTGATTGGCAGTAACCTCGCCACTTGGCGTTGAAATTCTCCATCTGGCTGAATCCGAGTTGGTGCCCACGACCTTTGTCACCGGACTTTGTACAAATACTCTTGCGCCCGCATTTGTAGCCATCTCTGCAGTGTGAAGTGTGTAATTAAGCGATTGAAAATGGGATGTGTCAGGCTCAAGGTAGCCGCAGTGGTATCTACTCGTCAGGTACATTTCATTGATTTTTTCTTTTGACCAGTATTCAAATGACTCACCAAACTCGGTGTTCATTGTATGTATGTAGTCTCGTAAGTTGTCACTGTCGTCAAACCATGAAGCCGTCACTGTTCCCTGTGTCGGGGATTTAATTTCAGCTTCAGCGTCTCTAACTCGTAGTCGAATTAGATCGTAGGCTTTTTGAGTCAGGGTATAGAGCTGTTTTGTGTGTGCTAGCCCTAATTTGTCAATTAAAACCAGTGGGTTCTGTGAGAAGCCGCTCGCAACAAAGCCGCCATTTCGACCTGATGCTCCCCAACCAATTTGATTAGCTTCGAGCAAAACAGCGCTGTTGCCCCTTTCCGCGAGCCCCAATGCTGTCGATACACCAGCCAGTCCACCGCCGATGACACAAACTTCTGCTGATAGCTGTTCACTCAGCGATTCAGAAGTAGCCTGCACTGATTTTGTTCGGCTATAGTAGCTGTCAATGTATTTCATGCTGGAAGCTTCTTGCGCGTTGTTTAAATTATGTATTTCTTTGGTCTTCCATGACAGTTTCAAGTCTTGAACCTAACCCGCTTGAGCGCGTTATTCGGCGTAACAAAGCATCTTCGATTTCATTCGGGTTGCCAAAAATTGTGACACTTTTGCGAGATCTGGTCACCGCTGTGTAGAGCAATTCTCGGGTCATTAGGCGTTGTTGGGCAAGGGAAAGGTCTGAACTCAATACTAGCGAGACATGATTAAACTCTGAGCCTTGGGCTTTGTGTATTGTCATAGCAAAGCAGGTTTCGTGTTGAGGCAATCTTGCATGGGGGTAGATTACAATTTCGCCATCAGGCTTCCGGAACGCGACGCCCTGTCCAGTCTGTTCATTGCTCATGACACAAATACCAATATCGCCATTAAACAAGCCCAAATGATAGTCGTTGCGAAGAATCATGACCGGACGCCCATGGTAGTAATCCTCCTCGCCGCCAGCATCAATCCAGCTTTGGCTATCTGTATTCCTAATTTGGCGCTGAAACTTGTGTCTGATTCTCTGTTCTATCGCTGTATTTATCGCCAATATGCCCCGGGGTCCTTCCCGTGCAGGACAGAGAATGCGGGATGACTCGAAGAGACGTATAAGCTCATCGGGTGTAGCCCCGATGTCATGGGTGGCCGCAAGATATTCGTTTAGCGGTGCCATAAGTGGTGACAGATCACTGGAAAAATCGGTAAAACTCTCTATCACAACATCTTCGTTGTTTGTTAACGCTGTGCCGTCAAGAATAGCCCGAGCTGCTTTACCAATGCCTGTTGTGTCGGAGAAACGATAACTTTTTGTCAGGCGACAAATAGCGTTCGCCAAGCCGTGATCAGATTGCTCATAGGGCAGTAGCAAACCGAGATCCCTTTTTACCTGCTGTGCGAAGGCTTCGGTATAAGGGGTCGCGTGATAGCAAATATCCATGAGCGCGTTCCCGGCTTCCACTGAAGGTAGTTGATTTGGGTCACCGATGAGAACTAGCTGGCAGTCAGGTGGAATCGCTGCCAACAGTCGATCCATCATCGCTAGGTCTAACATAGATACCTCATCGACAATGAGCAGTTTTGCACGAAGAGGATTGCTGGCATTGTGACGATAACTGTTATCCTGTGGACGATATCCGAGCAACCTGTGGAGTGTGACGACCTTTGCAAGCTTGTTTGACGGATTAGCGTCAACCGCGATCAGGGCGGTTTTTTCTTCTTTTTTTGCAGATCGCGCCAGTGACTCTGATAGCCTCATCGCTGCCTTGCCTGTTGGTGCGGCCAGCTGGATATCTCCGGGTAACACCTCATTTATTTGTAGCGAAGACCAGATTTTGAGAATCTTGAACACTGTTGTTGTTTTGCCTGTACCTGGTCCACCCGTAATAATGGTGAGATAACTAACAAGGGCTTGATAGGCAGCCACAAGCTGCCAGTCAATTTCAGGTACGTCATGTTCGGTAGCGTTAGCTGCAGGTGATGAACGAAAAAGTCCGTTCAATAATTTCTTGAGCCTTTCGTGGTCGACGTCAGCAACTTGCCTGTTTCTGGATACCAATTGCTCAGCTATACGACATTCAAATTGAAAAAACTTATTAAGAAATAGAAGGTTGCCCTCTAAGACCAGAGGTGTCGTTTGATCGTTTAGTTTGTTTCCCGTGCCGACACAGACGCAGTTTCCCAGCAAATGCAATAGCTGTTTAGTATTAGTGTATCTATCTAGGTCTAGACAGCTATGTTGTTGCGATAGTGATTGACTCAGATCCGCGAATAACCGCATTAATTCGGGTTCATTCACCTTGCCCTCAGTCGCTAGATAGCGCGCAAAATAAAAGTCCGCGTGCGAGATTAAACCTTGATTAAGGCGATCGATATTGAGCTGATCCAAGATCTGAGGTTCAAACATCATCAGCGCCTCGATTTATTAAGCTGTAGTCGAGCTGTTGAATGAGACCTTTTGCCGGCCGGTGCGCGTAAATGCCGCTCATCGCTGTTTGTTGTTGCATACCTCTCAAAAATAAATAATGAACCCCGCCAAAGTGTTTGTCGTAATCGTAGTCTCGTATTCGGGTGGCTAAGTATCGATTAACCGCGACACAATAAATCAAATACTGCAGGTGGTACCTGTGTGTCGTCATGTGATGCTCGAGATGGTCATGTCTGTACGCCGATTGGTCGGCCCCAAGCATATTAGACTTATAGTCGATAACGTAGAACTTGCCTTTATGCGCTACAATTAGGTCTATGTAGCCAGTCATGACACCCTTGAGTTGCAATCGCGCTTGTGCGCTATCATTTTCCAGATATCCGTGATCAATCAGTAGTTTGATAGGATCCTGACTATCAAGCGGGAAGAAGAACTCAAGTTCATTCAGTCGATTGACTTGCGCCACCTGCTTGAGTGAAAAGTAGGCGTCGGGTGCTGTCAGACAAGTAATGTCAGTAGACAGAATGTTAATCAGCCATTTCCGCAGTACTTCCACCCAACGTGATTGATCTTGCGCGATCCCGACGCGTTGTACAAATCTCGTTAGTCGGCCCGTCCACGAAGCGCTATCGCTTGTGAAATCGAGATTTTCTAACAAATCGTGCAGAGCGATGCCAATTTTTGGCCCCTTCGGGAAATGATACTGATCGAAGATCGTTGTCGCCTTTTCAGTCTCTACCGGGTTGGGGTCGTTCACTGGGTCGTCGTCGTGATATCCAGGCAGACCTGCTGGTGCCGATGCTGGTTCCGGCGAACGTTGACCGCGCGCAGCAAGTAACCTAGAGATGCCTGTGTAACTGTTCATTCGCCAAGTGTCGTTAATAGCGGGTAAGGGTATCGGTGTTGGAAAAAACGCAATACCCGCAGGCTTGTCAGTCGAATCGGATAAAACAGAAACCTCAGGCATTGAGGCTAATTTATCTGCACCATCGATGACACTAAAGAGGTCTGTTGGTAGTTCGTTAAGCGGAGTAAAAGGCGTGTCTGTTTCGAGGGTCTCTGTGAGTCCGAGTAACGTCGAAATTGGTGAGCTGGAAGCACCCTTTAGCGGCGCAATACCCAGATAGCATCTTTGCTTTGCCCTTGTAATGGCAACGTATAGAAGACGCATGTTTTCAGACGCTGTTTCTTGTCGCGAAAGCGCAATATGCGTTGGGTTGTTCCCGATCTCCGCTTTTGTGATGAATCCGCTGCGTGGTTGATCAACGTCATTTGCTGCTTCATCGTGAAACAGAGATGGACTGTCTTTTTGAACATTCCGTGCCGAGATAGTAGACATGGGAATAAACACAAAATCGTACTCGAGTCCCTTGGAGGCATGCATTGTCACGAGTTTGATGAGTTCGCGGTCTGTGTCTAGGCGAAGTTGTCGATCTTCATGCGAGCTAATATTTTGCCGCTGAATTTCATCGGCGAACCACTGCACCAGCGCTCTCATTCCCGGCACTGTGGCCGCCTGATGTTGTAACAGTTCTCCGAGATGGCGAAGATTGGTTAATTCGCGATCGCCCTCAACTTGAGATAACCATTTTTGTGCTAAATGTCTGTCTTCTATAAGGCGACCAATCATTGCGGCAACGCCGAGCTTTGCCCAGTGATCGTGATATTGCTGAAACTCAGCAAGTGATGTCTGATACACCGTGATGTTTTGGCTAATCGCGTCAATTTCAGCCGCTGTGGTCTGGCAAAGCCGTGTTGCCAGCGCTGACCTGATCGCGTTAACGTTGTTTGGTTCAGCGGCAGCGGTTAAAAGTAATAAGAGATCGGATGCAGTATGCGTGTCAAAGACGCTATCCTGAGTGACATAAACACTCCGGATACCTAGTGAATCTAGTGCAAGTTTAGCCGCTCTCATTTCTATTCGGTCGCGAACGAGCACAGCGATATCCGGCGTGGATCTGTCCTCGCTCGCTTTTGATCGGTCGTTTAGCAGTCCCGAGATTTCATGCGCGGTGTATGCCATTGCTGACCGAAGAGCATCTCCCTTGTTAATGGACTTTCCTTCACGTTTGAAGGTGAATATTTCAACAGGCGTCATTTTTCTGCCATTGTGCTCGAGAAGTTCATCTGCTTTCGAGGGCGGTGAGTCTACGGGTACAAAAGGAATGTCTTTATCGTTAGAAAATACATTGGGTTTACTGAACAAATGATTAACAGCCTGAATCAGTCCTGGTGAGGATCGCCAATTGGTACCTAGTGAAAAAAGGTCTTCTTCCTGTCTAACTCGACGTTTCGCGTTGATGTAGGTATAGATGTCAGCACCGCGAAATTGGTAGATCGCCTGCTTGGGGTCTCCGATCATGAAGAGACTGGAACTTGTTGTATCTTCATAAATATTGCTAAAAATTCTGTACTGCGCGCCATCGGTATCCTGAAATTCATCAATCATTGCTACCGGCCATCTTTTAGCGAGTGAGCGCGAAAGATTTGAGTTGTTAGTCTTAGCTTGAATTATTGCACGGTCAACCTTAGAAAGAAGATCGTCTTGAGTGAGGCTCGCGAGGTTTGCCTTTGTTTGTTCGACGCGGCTCGTCATCCAATTTGTTGCGTCGTGCCAGAGATCAACTTTAAGTTTTTCAAACATTTGGAGTGAGGTAACGAGTGAAGATATGCGCTCGAAGATTGCATGATTGGGCATTGATCCAGTTTTGGTAAGGTTTTTCGCGATAGTCGCTGAAGAAAAATTTTCCCACAAGTCGGTAACATAGCTGGTTCCCCTGCAGAATTCTGTCATTACATCAATTCGTGTAAAAGTTTTTGTCTTGCGGTTGATGCCACAGTCACGCAATAGCGAGGGTATCTCGGTTGAAATCCATAATTGCTTTAAGTCATCGATTTCGGTTTCCAGTTGATGGATATCCCTTTGGCAGCCAGTGTATTCCGGCACAAGCACAACATCAGATCTACCTATAATGGGTTTGATCTTCTGTATCAGTGCCTCGGGATTTGGCCACATGCCGATGGCTATCTCCAATGCTGAGCCGGTGAGTGATTGTATGTAGCTACGGAAAAAATCTTCACTCGCAAGACGCAATAATTGCTCTGTATCTGCATCCTGTTGTTGATCAAACAAGATACCGGTTTCAAAGGGTTGTTCATTCAGTACCCGGGCACAAAATCCGTGAATCGTAAAGATGGCTGCTTCATCCATGAGTTGAACCGCCGCTGATAAGACCTTTGCATCGGCTTGCAAGTCTCTGCTTTCGCTTCTCAGACGATTCATAAAGATATCTGAAGTTTCCAGGTCTGGATTACGAAACAGGTCCCGGGCTAAAATTATACGCGCTCTGATTTTGCGCCTGAGCTCATCGGTGGCCGCATTGGTAAAAGTCAGCACCAGTATTTCGTTGACCCGTAGCAGTCGCTTCTGGGTTTTACTTTCGCCGAGTAGGAGTCGTAGGTAGAGATTGGTAATCGTATAAGTCTTGCCTGTGCCTGCGCTCGCCTCAATGACTTTGTGACCGGTTAACGGAAATGTCGATGCATCCAGTTCGTTCATTTGATTTTTTCCCAATTGCTGAGCAGCGGCTGGTAAATTTTTTGAGCAAGCTGGTCAAACTCAGCGTTGAGGTCTTCTGGAAAATTAAATAGTCGCGTGTAGTAAGGATTTTTACCCTCGCTACCGGCCATGTCCTGATGCCATGCCGTAACAATCTTTTTGGTGCGCGCCGCTTCGGATTCATTTTTGCCGATCGATTCAAACCACTGGCCACTGAGCTCGGGGAGAAAAGGAAGGGGGTAATTCAGCGCTTTTTGGTGTAGATCGACAAATTCAGACAGTAATGTTGTAGCCTCATCACGATTAATCGGTTTTAAAAATGAGTTTTCTACTTTAACGACGCCGCTTTGTAGTTTTGTCGAAACCAGTCGAGTGGCTGACTCGTGTCCCAGGGCGTTTACAAATAGTTGTTCGATCCATGCCTTAAGTAACTGCCTTTTGCGCATCTGGCCGGTTCGGTAATTCCAAATTGTATCTCGATACCCATTTTCAACTTGTCCTGTCAGTTCAGCCGTGCCGCAATCGACATAGCCGCTGTAGATAGTGGCTTGTCCTTCCAATAGCAGGTTGTTGTAAATGGTTCCTGCTTTGTGAATGGCTGCTTTTAATTGAGATTCTCCAAGTTGACCCTTGAGCAGTTGTCCCGAAGCAAATAGTTCTTGCTCCCATACATGAAGAGAGTCACCGCTTATCATCAGTGCGAGTGCGCGTTCCGCTAGTTGATATTTTTCGAGATTATCCTGAACGAATGACTCCGTTTCCCTTAGCTGATCAGTTTCAGTATCAAATCGAACACCTAGGCGTTGCTGGAAAAAATATTGAGCAGGATTGGAAAGAAAACTGATGAGCTGGCTAATGTTTCCGGGTAGTTGCTCATCAACGTCCTCAAGAGGTTGTTTGATGAAAGTTGTCTCATGCTGCCCGAAAGCTTTGGTCTGCTGCCATTGTTGATTGAAACTGGTCAGCTTGGGATGCTGTGGTGAGTTATATTTTTCGCTATAGGGCTGTAATGGATGTTCGGTCAGAAAGCTTTGGTCCGAGACGTGTGCCAGATATTCGAGTAGTTCATCAACGAGTACCGAAGCCGGTTTTATTGAATTATCCTTGATGCTTTTGCCCTCGTAACTGATGTGCAGATGTGCCTGAGCGGAAAGTACGGCTTCCAAAAACAGATACCTGTCATCGTTTCGTAGAGATCGGTCACCTCTTTTCAGTCCATCTATTGCCATCAGGTCAAAACTGATCGACCGATCTTCTCGGGGATAACTCCTGTCATTCATTCCCAATAAACATACAACCTTAAAAGGAATACTGCGCATGGGTATCATGGTGGCAAAGGTAATGCCACCATTGATAAAGCTGTTTCCTTGAGCGGATAGATCGAGCCTAGTTGTTAGCCAGTGATGTAACAAACGCGGTGATATTAGTTGCTTGTAGTTGGCGGTTTCACTTTGATCGACTAATTCTTGTGCTGCGATGATAATTTCGGTTACCAAGACCTGTTCTGGTCCCGATTGATCAAAAAAGACGTCATTCATCTCGTTGAGCAATGACAGCCAATCCATTCCAAGCCACGATTTTGAGAATTGTCCGCGAAAATGCTCAATTTGCGATACGAAGTGGGCAAGTATTCCCAGGCATCTCGTTTCCTCGGCATCGACATCTACAGCGAGGTGGTCTAGCCACATGCCCGAGGCCTGTTCCATTGCAATACCTTGCAGTAGTCGGCCTATACCTGTCTTCCATGTGTTTGTATCATCGACGGGCACCTGCCATTTGTCATGTTTGCTTTCGCCATCTATTTCCCACCTAATTTTAGCTGCGTCCACCCAGCGTCTTATAATACGGTGATCTTCTCTTGAAAGGCCGAACTTGTTTGAAATAGCGGGATGTTCCAACAAGTCAATCATCTCGACACTGCTTAGACGCGCATTGGGTAGATCAATGAGTGCCAGTTGTAGATGAACGATGCTTAAATATTCAGAGGTGGGTTGATCTGCTAGATTGTAGTTAAATTTTCCGGTGAAGATGTTCTGGATGTGCGGAATATACTCGGTGACATCGGGCATCATGACGATAATTTCTTTGGGCACTAGCTCAGGGTCTTCACTACAGCACTTATAGATCTCATCAAGTAACACTTCGACTTCACGAGATTTACTGTGACAGCTGTGAATTCGAATGGAAGAGTCGTTTGCCGCATGAGGTAATTTTTCAGGCTTGTCTCCTACACCAAATGTACCTCCGAACTCGAGGTTTAGCACATCGTTCTTCAATAGGCTCAAGATCGTGTTCGGCGCAGAAGGAGCAAAATGCGTTGTGTCGACCAAGCTCTCTTCTGAAAGCAGTAGCTCGAAATACTCACGACCTTGTTTACCCATCGATGACAATAGCGGATTGCCAATGTCCATATAATCCTCATCAGCCAGCGCAGCGTCGGATGTCTGTTCAATCAAATCGCGTACAGATCTTCGAGCAATGTCCTTGGGGGATACGATGTCTCCCCAGTAATGTTGGCATGGGTTAAGAAAATAGATGTCCACTTCAACTTTTTTAGCGAGCGCGCGGAACGTATCGAAGTGCATGGGGGGCAGACTGGAAAACCCAAACAGAGAAACGCGGGCGGGTAACTGCGCTGGATCGATTGAATCAATGAGGCCCAGAAGCTCGAGATGCAGGTTAGCTCGATGGCGTTCGTCCGTGCGACGGATAATCTCTTGCCAAAGTAACGCTTGCCATGGGTGTTGCTGGCAGATCAGAGGGCCGGGTGCGCCTTTATCCCATGCATGGATCCAGGCAGGTCTGTAGATGAGGTATTGTTCATACAGGCCGGCGAGTTGATGGCTCAGTTGATAGAGCCTGAGATCGCGGTCTCCTTCGCCGTCGAGGTAGTTGATCAAGGTAAGGAAGGGGTTGTTTGTCTTTTCGGCAGTCCCTGTTGAATTTAAGACATCCATAATGTGCCACGTAAGTATGTTCCTAGAGTAGGCAGACTCTTTTTCAACCGGGGTGCGCAGGAATTGGTGATAAAGCCCAGTGATATAAGTGCCGGGAAGTTCAGCGCTGATGTTTGCGGCGATACCTTGGTGTTGGGCTAGCTCAAGTTTTAGCCATTGTCCCATACCGTGATTCTGTACCAGCACAATTTCCGGACTGAATGGTGCTGTTTCAATGCTAGCTCTGCGTTGTGTGTAGGCGTCAACAAGCAGCGGCATTTGATTTGATTGGAACAATTTAAACATTAAGTCTCTTCGATCTAGTTGGGTGACCTTCAGGGGCATCAGGCTTTAAGTTTGAATGCTACAAACCATTGATGCAATTGGGCAAGCGCTTACTAAATGATCCGGGACTCATGTTATAGTTTTCTTTTTTTTGAAATCTATATCAGGCGTCTTGCCGGTATTTCAGATTGCATCATTAGATATTATGGAAGAATTATGTCTCGAACGCTCTCAGTATTAAGTATCGCTCGAGCATTTTCTCAGACAGCAGCCCCTGTGATTGTTTTGCTTGGGGGTATTGTTGGGACACGCTTGGCCCCCAGCCATGATCTGGTGACCTTACCAGTAGCTTTCATGATCATTGGAACGGCTGTCACCACCATTCCTGCAGCGCTGCTGATGAGTAGAATTGGACGCAAAAACGGATTCATGTTGTCGGCTTTGGCGGCAACACTGGCCGGTGTGCTCGCTGCCTATGCCATCTCTGAAAGTAACTTCTGGTTGTTTTGTGCTGCAACGATGATCATTGGTGGAAACAACGCCTTTGTTCAGCAGTACCGATTTGCCGTCGCTGAGGTAGCAGCACCCGATCAATTGGGTAAATCGCTCTCCATTCTTATGCTCGCAGGTGTTGTTGCCGCCTGGATAGGACCCGCGGTTGCGCAAAGTTTGCATGATAAAGGCCCTTGGGGTGAATTTTCCGGTTCGTTCCTCGGCATGAGCGCATTAATGCTCGTAGCGCTGATAAGTCTTAGCTTCTATGAAGATAAGCCGCTGACATCCCATGCCGTTGAAGACAAGCCGCGAGCGCTGACTTCTATCGTTCTGCAACTCATGTTTTTGGCTGCCGTTGGCGCTGCTGTGGTGGGCTACGGTGTGATGAGTCTGGTGATGACTGCAACGCCGGTTAGTATGCATACCATCGACAACTTTAGCCTCGAAGACACAACCTGGGTCATCCAAAGTCATATTATGGCGATGTATCTTCCATCCTTATTCAGTGGTTTTCTTATCGACAAGTTTGGTCCGGTTAAGATCGTCTTCTCGGGTCTTGTGTTGATGGCTGTTTGTCTGGTCGTCGGTTATATTGAGCGCCACTTGATGCACTACTGGATCGCGCTGGTATTACTTGGCGTGGGTTGGAATTTTCTGTTTCTTGGCGGGACGACATTGCTGACTAAAACCTATACCGAAGCGGAGCGTTTCAAAGTTCAGGCCTTCAACGATTTTTTTATTTTTTCGTTTCAGGCCGTGGCGGCGTTGGGTTCCGGTTATCTGTTGCTCCGGTTCGGCTGGAACTGGGTGCTTGGCTTTTCAGTGCCGTGGCTTGTTGCGCTCGGCATTTTGTTACTGATTGCGACAACAAAGAAAAATATCCGCCATCAACCGATTGATGTTATTTCTTAGCGCGTGCGTTGACTCTCTCTTGTAACCACGCCTTCATCCGTGAGTGCCATGTGGGTGAGCGTTTGTTCGTCGTGATTCATGCGCCATGACAGCATTTTCTGCGCATATGCCAGCACCAACGGCAAATATTCTGGGCTATCAGCAAGATTGTTCAGTTCCTGCGGATCTTTTTGAAGATCGAAAAACAGCGGAGGCAGTCCAACAAAGTGGACATATTTGTATCGGTTATCTCGTATAACATTGAGCGTACATTGGTGATGAGTCAATGATAGCGAGTCCTCCATCGCCTTGCCTTTTGGAATATCACGGAAATCGTATTCCCAATGTACCTCTTTTCGCCAGTGACTCGGGAACTGCCCGAGTCTGATTGACGGCATTAAGGACATACCGTCGCACTGAACGGGTGTGGGTATCCCTAGCCATTCAAGCATAGTGGGCATAATGTCAATATTTTCGGTAAAGCCCTCCATTTGAAGGCCGCGGGTAGCGGTGGCCAGTTCACTAGGGTCTCGAATGATTAGCGGAATATGGAACGACTGATCAAAATAACCTAGTTTTGCCAGCAGCCAATGGTCACCTATCTGCTCTCCATGGTCAGAGGTGAAGATAATCAGTGTGTTGTCCCAGAGGTCATTATCCTTGAGGTAGTTAAATAGACGACCAAGATTCGCATCGACTTCAGTCATCAACCCAAAATAAGCGGATTTTAACCTCAACAGTTTTTGCTCGTTTTCTGGCGCGCTATAGTAGGGATGATTCAGGTAGTGTTTGAGAAAGGGATGCTGCTCTGATTCTATCTCTCTATTCTCGGCACGAATAAAATTGTCCAAACTTTCCGGCGGGTACATCGTGTTGTAGGGTGCCGGGGCAATCCAGGGTGGATGCGGTCTGAGCAAAGACAGGTGGACACAAAATGAATCGTCCAAGTGTTTGCTCTGAAATTCATCAATGTAATCCATCACTTGATCGGTCATAAACCAGGTGTCGTGGTGTTCCGCCGGTACCGCCAATGGTGCAGGATGTGGCGCGCCGTCCTCAAACTCTATTCCGTTGCGGGTTGTGTAGAGTTTGTAGTTTGGCTCAGGAATCTCATAACCTTTTTCTTTTAGCCAGCTTGCCCATGCATCGGGAAATGTGCCCATCATACAGACCGGTTTGATGCCGGGCAGTGGTCCTTCATAACTCTTCAGGATGGGATCGTCTGCGTCAAACATCCTGGGATCGTTAGCTGTATCCGTGTAGCCAAACAGTACTGGGTCGTAATGTTTTGCCCTCAGTTCGAGCGCCCAGTTCGTGTGACGTGCATCGAGAGGAGTGCCGTTGGTGCCGGATCGATGATTTTGCAGATACATCCCTGTATGTAAGCTTGCCCTAGATGGTCCGCAGGGTACGGCATTAGCGTAGTGTTGCTTATATAAAATGCCTTCTGAAGCCAGTTGATCCAGATTTGGTGTCGCGACCGTGTGACCTAGCGCGCTGAGACATTCTCCCCGCCATTGATCAGCGGTGATAAACAGCACATTCTTTTTCATTTTCATGTCTCCACACTTGTCATCATAAAACGTTGACTTTATATAATAACGTGCTTTGTTTGCACAGGATTTTTGCTTATGCCTTCGCTCGCTGATGCATGTCGCGGTTGGGAAATTCCATGCGATCTTATCCAGAGTAGCGGCATGCTCAAATCGTTCTGCTGGCACTAGTTAAAACGGTTATTATAGAAGCCGGTTGCAAATAATTTGCGATGCTATCTTGGGCTTAAGACAGATTGAAAAGGAACGGTCAGGAATCATGTGAGCTCATGAGCCCGCTTGATAAATCAGATTGATAGGGGAATGTGCGTGGCGAATCAGATCGAAGAACAAGAAGGCAATGCCGAACTCACCACGGAGCAAATACGCGCGCAAAGAAAACTCGAATGTGCGCTCGGCTATCGTCTGCTCGCAGCCCAAAAATGGGGGGATTTAGGTGATGGACATATCAGCGCCCGGGACCCTGAACGAACAGACTGTTTTTGGATGTTGCAATACGGCGTGTCATATCACGCCGTCACTGTCTCAGATTTGGTCTTGGTTGGCCCGGACGGGCACTTAGTTGACGGTGACGGTTTTGTGAACCTGGCAGGGTACTACATCCATCAGCCGATTCTTGAAGCCAGACCAGATCTTATCAGTGCTGTTCATGTGCACACAGGCTGGGGTACGCCATTCTCTGCAGAGGCGAGACTCTTCGAACCTATCTCTCAGGAATCCTGTATATTTTTTGAAGATCACAGCTTGTGGAATGATGAAGAAGTTCAAGTGCAAAGTGTCGCTGCCGGTAGGCGGATTGCGAAGGCGCTAGAGGATAACAGAGCCATCATTCTCAGGAACCACGGGTTATTAACCGGCGCAGATAGTGTCGCCGAAGCCGTTGGTCTTTTTGTCATCATGGAACGCGTTGCTGAGGTGCATATGAAAGTGCGAAATCCCAAACCGATTAGTGCGGATATGGCGCGTTTTGCGAAAGCAGATCTGATTGTGGGAGGAGCAGGGTACGCTGCCTTCACCAGTTTGCTTTCGAGACACATACCTGAAACTGACATTGTTAACCAATAACCATTTGCAGCAGGAGCACACCAAAGATAGCGACGCCGCCACGCGAACGGCCAAGAATTGTGTTCATATCTTGCAACTGTATTTGGATTGAGACCTGCCATCTGGGATAATTTGTTTTTTGTTTGCAGGGCCGCAGAGTGTCCGACAATCTCAGACCGAATGGAGCAGTGTCAAAATATGTCTAAGAGTTATGAAGTTCAGGGAGTTCTCCATTCAATTGGAGACACCACAGAGTACGGTAATAACGGCTTTACCAAGCGCGAGTTTGTGATGAAGCTTTCAGGCGAGGACGAAAATCCACGCTACCCCAATTATGTCGCTATGGAGTTGATCAAAGACAACTGCGCAATGATGGATAATTATAGTGTGGGTGATGAAGTCCAAGCGCACTTTAACCTTTCCGGACGATTATGGTCCGGTAACGGTCAGGGTGAGAAGTGTTTTACCAGCTTGCAGGCCTGGCGAATATCGTCACCTTCCGGAACCTCACAACCATCCACCCAAGATTCAGCGCCATCATATGACAGTGTTACTCCTTCTATGCCCCCGGCGCCACCAAATGATGATAACTACGACGATATTCCTTTTTAGGTCTACAGGTAGGCTCCCGTTGAAGCGCCGTTGGGGACTCCCTTGCGGCACACCCCAAATCTCCTGATGAATAAGAAGGTCAAATTTAATTTTGATCAAAATACCATCACCCTCGTTCAGTTTATTTCGAAAAGAACCTGTTGTTTAAGGTCAGATTGTTAAAGGTTTCACGGCCATGAAGCTGGACGAGAGACCGAACACATAACCAAAACCGAACTATCGTTTACTATTTCTTGCGGTCATGCAATTTTCCGGGAGCGTCATCACGCTATCGGCGCATCCATAGCGCCGTTACATCAATTGTAAAGAGGAAAATATGCACAAAATTGCTCTAATAACCAATAATCAAAAATCAAGTAGTGCCCTGAAAGTATTATTATGGAGCGTCGTAGTTTTTTTTGTGGCGGCCTGTAATCCTGCTACTGAGTCAAACACTGATTCGATGCCTGTTTCAATAACGTCCACAGATGCGAATAACGAGCAGCTAGAACCGATCCGCTACAACGAATTTATTTGGTGCTCGAATGGTGAAAATGCGACCACCGAAAGCTTGGCGTCGCGCCAAGCTCATTGGCTCGAGGCAGTCGCAAAGTTAGACGCGAGTAATTTCGGGAGTGCTTCGCTGTCGCCAATCGGATGGGAAACTGACGACTTTGATCGTCTCACACTCCTCATGTGGCCAAATAAAGAGGTACGCGATGCGGGCTGGGCCTCCTATGAGGCTTCCGGCATCGAAGAAGACCTCGCGGCCACTTTTCCGGGCGTAGAATCCTGCGGTGGCACCAATTGGTCTAATATCTACGGTTTTGATGTCTACCAGCCACGCGCGCCTTCACAGCCAGGCTTAGCGCCCGATGCAGTTGGGTATGCAGGATATCAATTTTGTTCGTTTAACGAGGGCAAGAAACCTGCTGATCTGCGCGCGGTTGTTAGGGGCGACTACATGGAATTTCTCTCGGCGTTTGAGTCGGAAGTAGGGCCCACGACATACAACTTTACCGTTCAAATACCCGATTTCGATTCAGCTGCGGTACAGCGACATGACGAGGTCCCGCCGCAATTCGATTTGCTCTGGAGCAATTTTTGGGGTGACAAAACTCAAAAGCCCATGGGCGACAGTGCTTGGCAGAAGAGTGGTGCAGAAATCCAAAATGCCTTCGATCAGGTGATGACGTGCTCAGACGAGCAGGGCTATGATATTGTTTTGGTTAGACCGCGGCCTGCTTAATAGGCAACGTCGCGACGGTAAAAAGAGGGGCACGCGCTCCTCTTTTTTTGCCGTTCCAAAAATTGATCAGTGATTATTCAATTTACACTTGATCAAATATCTTCCAGTCTCATGGTTCGATCACTTAGTCTTTTTTCGCTACGTTTTGGTCGACTTAGCGACACTCTCAATGTAATTTTTATGTCCAGTATTATTTTGAAAGGGAAGCGTAATGACCGATAAGTGGCTGGAGCTTAACAAAGAAAGTTGGGACGAGCGTGCCCCAATCAATGTGCGTTCCGAATTCTATGATAATGACGCCTTTAAGGCGGGACGCTCATCGCTGGTTAATGACGAGCTTGATACCATCGGTGACGTGTCGGGCAAGACGCTGCTGCACCTGCAGTGCCATTTTGGCCAAGATACGCTTTCATGGGCGCGCGCCGGTGCTAGCGTGACCGGGCTTGATTTCTCCCAAACAGCGATTACGGCCGCGCGCAGCCTTGCTCTTGAGCTTGACATCAACGCTCAGTTTGTTGTGTCGAACGTCTATGACGCTCCGGCGACTCTATCTCGCCAGTATGATGTCGTGTACACGGGCATTGGGTCGCTTTGCTGGTTGCCGGATATCACTAGTTGGGCGCAGGTTGTCGCGGCGCTCTTGCAGTCTGGAGGCGAACTTTACCTGGTTGAGTTCCACCCCCTTGAATGGATCTGGGGTGATAGGCTGAAGCCAGAATATGACTACTTCACGCCGAAAGCCGGTTTGGCACTCCATGAACCCGGCTCTTACGCAGATCCAGACGCCGATACTAGGCACAATGAAACAGTGCAGTGGAACCACAATTTAGGCGAAGTAGTCACGGCGCTTATCGAAGCAGGTCTCAGTATTACCGCTTTAAGAGAGCATGATACGCATATGGTGAAGGTTTGGGACTTTCTGGTTGATGATGGCAATGGCCGTTATACCATGCCAGCAGCACGTACAAATTTACCTTTTATGTACACACTTAGGGCAACTAAAGATTAAGCAGCAGCTGAGGTATCAATAAGCCACTACGTAAATATATTCCGGGTCGCTTGGCGACCTTAGTCTGTTTTCGTCTTGATGCTTGCAGGGTTTTTATGCTTTTTTTTAGCGGCCTGTTGGGCTTTTTTTTGCTCGTAGCGTTCACGCAGACGGGCGGTTTGCCAAGCCGGTAGCTTGACCCTTTCATCCCAATCCTTGTCGTCGTCAAAATGTTCTATACCGACTTCAGTGGCGGCGCGATTAATACGTTGGAAAAATTTTTTAATACGGCTCATTGTGGCGACCTCGCGTCAGACCTTGATCTAATGTTGAACACTGATTGATGTTTAGCGCAGATGTGGAACCTCCGTCGTCCTGCGGTAAATCCGGCAGATACCTTGACTTTATCAGAGCTTCGGTCATGGGCTTAAATCCCTGTTGGTATGTTTCCTGTTGAAGATTTTAACGCCATTCGGTGGCTTAAAGAATAGCTGGCGTCAGCACGGTCAGAGCGCTGCTCTCGGGAGGCTCGAGTTGTGAGTTTAGATATCGTCATCCCGGTCAAAACATTGCGAACTGCAACCGCATTTGCGATCGTCATCAACAAAATGCATCCAATATAAAAAAAGCCACACTAAAAAACCATCCAAGTCTTTGATCTACATGCTCTATTCTTTTTAGGCACACATATTGCGAAAAGAAAGCCGATGTTCACAAGTGTGCCATCGTTCCAGTCGTTATCCACTGAGCGCAATCTCGGCTGAGTTTCTCCTGACGACTACCTGATGAATTTAATAATTGTTTTGGGACAAAAATATGAAAAAAATAATGGGACTATTGTTCTTTGGACTTTTCTCTCTGAGCGCAAGTGCGGGACAAATCTATACGACCTATACTGGAAGTCAAAATGGAGTGACAGTCCGTGATGCGGATACACTGGTTCAAACTTTTGCGTTCAGTCTTGGCTTTGCTGTCGATAATATATCGGCAGGTAGTAACAACGACATGTTTCTCACCTCTGGAGATTCGATCTACCACTACTCAGACGCAGGAGTGCAACTGAACAGCTTTACATGGGGAAACCCGGGCCTTAGTTATGATGGCATTGCATTTTCAGGTGAAGACTTTTTCACCGCTTACTCTGGCAGTCAAAATGGTGTAACGATTCGGGATTCAAATAATCTGGCGCAAAGGAATTTTTTCGATCCAGGTTTTGCAACAGACAACATTGCCGCTGGAAATGGCAACGAAATGTACCTGACCTCCGGTAACAGTATCTATCGCTATGATGATAATGGTGTGCAACTTGCACAGATGGCTTTTCCTGATCCTCGAATAAACTATCAAGGCATTTCAATGGCCTCTCTTGGGAATAGTATTTATGCAGCCTATACAGGTGCGCAAAACGGTGTGACAATTCGTGACTCAGCCAATTTGACTCAGTCTTTCTTCTTCGATCCCGGATTTACTGTCGATAATCTGGTCGCTGGTGGAAACAGTGACATGTACCTCACCTCCGGGAACTCGATTTACCATTACTCTGAAGCTGGGGTCGAACTGAATAAATTTTCATGGAGCGACACTAGTATCCAGTACCAAGGAATTGCCCATGCCGTTCCTGAACCTGCTGCGCTCATATGCTTTTTATTTGGCTTGGCGGGCCTAGGCCTGAAGCGGATAACAGCTAGGAGAATTTAATAAACATTGCAGCACCTCTTTCCGGGGTGCTGTAGCAATGCTGAGTATTCAATGTCAGCTATCATGTCCAACGCGGCTTCTTTATTTGCGATGACAAGTACCAGTTCGCATCTTGCTATCGTATCACTTTCCTCTTGGCCTGACGGGTTTGAAGTAAAATCTAAGTGACCGTTTTTATCTGCGAGAAAGAAACCATCAGAAGCGATGGTTCAGTGCTTCAGCTTTAGCTTTCACAGGGTAGTTTTGCAAGCCACGAGAAGATCGCTTTGAGCATATTTCTAGGCAAAATTAGTCGCAAACTGAAATCGGACTAATCTTGCGAAACTTACTTTACTGTAATACCGTCAACCGGGTACCAAGTCGCGAGCGAGAAAATGTTCAAGAAAATAGGGTGCACCCATCGTCAGTCTGAACACCAAATTCTAGCAAAGAAATACTCGGGTCCTGCCGTGTGGTGTAGGCGTGGCCCTGATTGTTTTTGTTACTACCAGAGTGACAGCGAAGATTAGTAAGGCTTTACGAAAATATTAGGAGAAATTATGACTATTCAAGCGGTAACAACCTGGGAAGGAAGCGTTAAAGGACTCGAGCTTTTGGTAGAGGGCTCAAAGTTATCGGCACCTTACCATGAGTCTCTAGGGGCAAAAAACGCCCGTCTTTGGCGTGCTAGTGCAGGTGGCGATGTAGAACGAGCCTACTACGCCATTGAGTTTGACTCTCATGAAGCCTACGGCAAATTTACCGATGGTATGATGGCCGGAGAGTGGTGGGCTGGCACAGTTCAATGGATGGATGACAACAAAGACGACATCGTCAATTGTGGCACAGTGATTTATTACGACGCCATATAAGAAAGCCATCAAGAAAGGAATTTAGCGCCTGCTAATGTCAGTGGTTACTGGCGGGCGCTGAACCTCTGCGCGTCGACATGACGATCGATGACTCCTATCGGTAGTGCACCATTGTGAGCACTTCCGTTAAGCAATATCTGTTAGTAACATGTTTGTGTTAGTTAAATTAATTTTGATCACATAAAGACTTAGCTAGTCACTGGATAACTAACATGCACACATTATTGTGATATACAGAGCAGGTATAATTTATGCGCGGCGACTCAAAAGTAGCACAAAAACTCATAGCGACAGTGGTCGTTATCATCGTGATGGTTCCAGCATTTGGTCAGGATTCGATAGATGCTGATGCTGACATGCAGAATAATCTGACCATGGCAATGGCATGGCGGCAGACCGCCGCTGAGTACCGGGCGCTCTATCATCAAGGCTTTAACTTAGCGCGTATGCGCATCGAGTTAGCACTGGCGCAAAAGCAAAAAGGCTCGCTTCCGCTTGCCGTAATCAGTGATGTTGATGAGACGTTGCTCCTGTCGAATGACTACTGGGGCTATTTGATCAATCAGGGACAAGACTTTTTCGATGATGCTATCTGGGATAGCTGGGTCGCAGAGAATCGTGCGGTTGCCAGTCCTGGGGCATTGGATTTTCTTAAATTTTGCGTCGCTAATAATGTTGAGATCTTCTACGTCACTAATCGCAATCAGGGTGAGTCTACGGTTCAGTTGGCACTAAACAATCTAACCGCGGCGGGTTTTCCATCGGTCGACCGGGCGCATCTACGTGTCTTGCGCGAGACATCGAACAAGGAGCTCGTTCAGCAGCGGATAAGAGAAGACTACGATGTGGTGGTTTTGTTGGGTGACAACCTGAATGATTTTTCACGTCGCTACTATTCTACCGACCTTGAACAACGCCTCAGTCTGATGGAAGAAGATAAAGCGCGATACGGGCGCGACTATATTATTTTTCCCAACCCAACAGATGGTCACTGGATTCGGGCTATCTTTGGTGATTCTGAGCCACCGCCATCGGATCATAATCGAATTATTCTCAAACAGGCTGCAACTCGGTCCTCATGGACACCCTAACAATGCTTCAGCACGATTCGGTAAAGTGGTAGTCAAAGGCCTTGCCATTGATGTGCACGCGCGTAGTTTAAGAATTATGTTAAGCAACACTATTCCGGTAGGTAGATGATATTACGTCGCCCGCCTTAAAAGGAGTGCGCCCAAAGCCGGGCAAAGAAACTTGGTTAGAAATATTGTGATGACCCTTGTCGATCACTGGCCGGAGGCATGTGAGGTTTACATAAATGTTTCACCTATAGATTTGGCTACAAGAGGGCGTGCTCACTGCTAACTTAACGTAGGCGCCTTGCTCAGATATGATGAAAGCGGCGACCGAATACTTTTGTTATGCTCTATGCGAATTATAAGAGCCATTTGTTATGCATAAACATCGACTAATCCTGCAGTTGCTTGTTTTCTCGGGGATCATTGTTTTCGGTTTTTTCCTGGCGGCGCAGTATGGCTTGATCGTTTTAGCGATTGAAGCAGACCGCAGTTTTCTCTCGTTGGTTATTCTCATACTTTACCTCTGATTTAGCTTGCATTGGTTAAGGCTCGGCTGGTTGTTATCGAGGGAAACCACAAAGGCAACTGATGGCGTGACGGGAGGCCCGGCAACGAGCTTAGCGCCCCTGACGACGCAATTATTCAAAGATACTCGTCAACACGCCAGCGAGCATCAGGTTGAGCAGTTACTCACTTTGTATTACGACCAACTAGTGAATCGTCATGCGTTAGGGCGTTTTGCTACTGAATTACTGCTCCGGCTCGGGTTATTGGGCACCATTATTGGATTTATATTAATGCTGCTACCGCTCGGTGAAATAAAAGAATTTGAACCGGCTGTGATACAACAGCTGCTTGCCAGCATGAGCGGTGGTATGGCCGTTGCGTTGTACACCACGATGGCAGGGTTGATTACCAGTACGTTATTGCGCTACCAATATCATCTATTAGACACCGCAGTGGTAAACCTTGCCAACCAAGTAGCGATCACGATTCATAGAAATAGAGGTGGAGTTTCGTGTGAAGCATAGGGCCTTGGACGAAGGGATCACGGGCGACGCCTTCACCGACTTGCTGTTCAATGCGTTACTGGGCTTTGCCATGATGTTTATCATTGCTTTTATGCTCATCGAAGAACCCGTCGAAGCGGGTGACATTGATGTCAAGGCTGAAATGTTGATCACAGCAACTTGGCCAGATGGGCACCCCGACGATGTCGATATGTTAGTGGAGGGACCACGTGGAGAAGTGGTTTGGTACCATAATCGCGACGGCGATTTGATGCACTTAGATAGAGATGACCGAGGTCTGT
>CAXRCG010000007.1:0-17975 GCA_964228885.1 Pseudomonadales bacterium
CCACCGCCTCCGGTGGTACGTTCTACAATAGGGAGCTGCCATCGATGGGTATCCAAAGGATGATGCATGTCGAGAAATTCTGCAGAGGATATTTTCATGTGTCACGCTGAGTATTGAAAAGCCGAGATTATAACCTTGGAAGGCTTCGTCTGGGGTAATTGCCTTTCAAGCTTCCGATCCCCAATCAAAAACTTTTTATTGGTCTAAATCTAACAAATGGATTGTGTCAAATCGACATAGGTAGAAAAAGATCCAAGGCTTTTTTTGTATTTCGTATATCTTGCGACTCGTTACTCAGACGTCGTAATAGCCGAGTTGATCGACTTAACACGAACACTGACCAAGATCGAACTATCCTTGCCGTGCAGACTTGGAGTTGTTAAAGCTATCATTGAAGTTAATCGGCGACAGTCGGCTTCAACATAATGCCCCTATTGCGGGGCGAATTTAAGTGTAGTTTGCAAAGACGGAGATAGTGTAATGAAAACTGTAATAAGTAGTTTGGTAACTGCGCTAGTGATGATGTTCAGTCCTGCGGCCGTGCTTGGAGAGGAACGACCAATGGAGTCCTGGACGTGTAGTTACAAGGAAGGCAAAGGGCTCAATGATTTACTGGCAGCGCGTGATTTTGAGTTAAAACAAGCAGAAAAGGCGGGCATTGATCTCGGAAATCAGTTCTTGTGGAGTTTATACAAGGGAGACAGAGACTTTGATTTTGTCTGGCACGCGCCACACGACAGCTGGGCAGCATTCAATCAGAGGCAGGATAGTATCTTCGCTTCTGCTCAAATGTCCAAAGCCCAAGCACGTTATAACGACATTGCTACATGTCGCGGAGTCATGGGGGCACTGAATGTCATTCACAGCCGAGGCGTAGGTACTGAGTCGGATGTTTACGTGGTGGCATCAAATGCTTGCAGTATCAAAGACGGCGTGAGCCGAGAAGACATGGCTGATCTTGAAAACCACATCTCTCGCGTCAGAACAGCGATGGGCGATCAAGCACCACTGATGACGGCTTCAATACGCATGATTACCAAGGGGCCCAATACGCCTGATTGGGTCATGTTTAGTACTCACAACAACATGACCCAAAGAGGCAATTCATTAACTACTATGCGACAGATGGAGCAGGCTCAATCTCAGTTCCGCCACTGGCGGACAAAACTTGATTGCAGCTTCAGCCTTTGGCGAGCACAGCAAGTGATGGGAGGTAACTAACTCGCATCACGCTGTTCCTTTTGGCACATGAAGAGAGAGACCGCTTAATCTTGTTGAGATCGATTAAGCGGTCTCCAACACGTCTTTTCAGTTCAGCGCGGCGGGGATGGTAACGTTTAACCATGAAGGCGAACCAGAGACGCTGGTTTATAACGTCTACATTAGTGAGGATGAAAAGCTGTTAACTTTCTGGGAAACTCACGCCAATAGCGATGATTATTGTTTCACGCCAACCGTTTTGCCACGGAACATTTCGTAAGTGAGGTTCTTGAGCGGACAGAAAGCACAAGACTTTGCTTATACGGTAACATCACAGCCGAGACTAGAAAGTGGGCATTAGATAACGGCTTTGAAAATGAATATCATGGATCGATCGACGGCTTTCAACGTGTCTGAAATTTACCAACCTCAAAGCATTGTCTAACAGGCTGGCCTGTTAGACAACACAGTCTTCGAGTTACATGGTCATCGGTTACTTTCCCGGAATCATCACATGTGAAAGTGGCGTTCCTTCCCACATCAGCCAAGGTTGATGTGGGTCAGGCACATTCGCAAATCCAGTGGCTGCAGCGGTCAAATTAGGAATAAAAATTACGCTCATAGGCACAGCATTTTCTACAGCATCGCCTCTCAGCCTGTATAAAATGCCACCTTTTGTTGGAGTGATGGTTCCCTTAGCAACTAAATCTAACAAAAAATCGCGATTTCTCACTGGTGAATCATTCGCAGCATTTGAAGATGAATGGCTCAGATAGTTATCCAGTCTTTTGTGATAGCACATCACAGAGAAGCCAGTAGCCGGGGCATCCGCACGACACATCATGTCGCTAGTGCCTTTACGCAACACTTTCTTTTGGCCTTTGTCATTCACGGAGATGACTGTCGCACCAGACTGCAACGAAGGGGGAAGCGGCATTACCGCTTGAGCAACCAACGTTTCTAAAGCGTTGCGCTGCTGGTCCGCAGCAAAGGCATTAGACAGCACCACAAAACCCAAACAAAAAATACTCATTCTAACGATCAATCTAACCATCACTCTGCGCTCCCTGTTTATTATATTTCTATTCAGTTGTCGTAAAGAAAAAAATCAAGCAGTGTATTGATGCAAGAAAGCATATTGCTGACGCGACCGCGTCTCGATAATTTTGTGAGTCAGTAGTCACTTGCTATTCGCCCTATGTTGCTTTTGAAACGACGGCAAAATGGACCTAAAAGTTACCGAATTGCAAACCTACACACATGAGCCTAACCAAAATTCAATTAAAGAACAATTCAGAAGAGACCGACCCCTCTCTGCCTAAAACGATCATCCGAGCTTTCAAATGCTAAAACATCTCAATATTTTCAAAGTCGGCACCGATTCGGTTTTAGCTTCCTATCTTCGAGGGCAAACATCCAAATTGCCTACGGAGGCCAAGCCGCAGACTGATTAATAGCTAGCGTGAAAAGCTGTTACCAATCCTGCGTAAAATCGAGGTTGATAGGCAGGAGGACGTGATGAGCCGTGTGCGTGCTGCGTTAGAATTTTTAGGTGTCTCGCTTTAGACGGCCCGGTATGACCGATTCTAGCCTACGAGCTAATGCTGAAAAGCGGGCGCGTATTTTGAGCGTTGCGTCAAGCTGCTCAAAGCTGTTGACGGTTTGGTAGGGCAAGGCCAACATCGCGGGTGTTGCAACGAGCGTCAGGATCGCAGCGAAAGCCATACCTGAGACAATAGCTTGTGATAAAGGCACCCACATGCCAGACATTTGACTGCCGTGCACGATCGTCCTATTGATCAGGTCAACACTAAAGTTCATGGCCAGTGGCAAAAGGCCAAAAATTGTGGTGAGTGTTGTTAGTAGCACTGGTCGAAGTCGCTGTGCGCCTGTTCGAGCGATGAGGGTTGTGTAGTGAAGGCTCGGGTTACTTCTTCGGATGTTGTTAAAAGTGTCAATAAGCACAATATTGTTATTCACAACTATGCCCGCAAGCGCCACGATGCCAATACCCGTCAATAGCGAGCTAAAAGGTCGATCAGTAACAAGCAGCCCTATCAACACGCCGGCGGTTGACATGACGACCGCAAAAAGAATCAGCAGTGCTTGGTACAAGCTATTGAATTGGGTCACCAGCAAAACAAACATCAACAGTAACGATAGACCAAAAGCGACCATGGTGAATTGCTGAGACTCCTGTTGTTCTTCGTCAGCACCTCTAAAGTCGATTTCCAGACGTGGATCAAATTGCTGGGTTCTTAGCCATGCTTTTAGTTCCGTTACTTTGTCATCAGCTAGGACCTCAGCGGCTACGCCCGCGCGGATATACTCCACAGGTTTTCCATCAACGCGTTGAATAGTGTCGACATTGGCTGAAGCCTCGCGCGTCACGAAGTTAGAAATAGGAACAAGTCCCTGGCTTGTTAGTATCTTAAGTTGGTCGAGCGCGCTAATCCCTCTTTTTTCCTCCGGGTAGCGAACTCGAATATCAACAGCATCATCTGATCTGTCTGGTCGATATTCGCCAATTTTAACGCCGTTGGTGATCAATTGAACGGCAAAGCCAACCGAGGTCACATCGGCGCCATAGAGCGCGGCTTGCGCTCTGTCTACGGTTAGCTTCCATTCAAGTCCCGGCAACGCTCTTGTATCGACAATATCCCTTAACCCCTCGACCTTTTCCATGCGTGCAACGACCCGCGCAATCGCCGGCTCCAAAAGTTCCCGATTAAAGGACGAAAATTGCACTTCGATCGGTTTGCCTTGACGGGGGCCGTTCTGCATCTCTTCTATTTCGACGGTGAACCCTGATAGGTGACGAGTTTTTTCTCGAATGTCTTCGAAGATATCCCTGCCTTTAATCTCTCTCTGTGTCTCAGGCAACAGTTCTATATACATATTGCCTATGCGGTCGGATGCGCCATTCGATGGGCCTCCTGGCATCATGGTGTACAAGTTGATATCTTTAATTCCCTCCACGCCTACAACAATATTTTCGACCTCGGATACCAACTCGTTAATTTCAGAGGCTGACATATTACCCTGGGCTTTGACCCGCACTAATCCAAACTGCGGGTCAGAATCAGAGAAGAAAATCGCGCCACGTCCAAAATTGTTATAGGCCATAAAGCTACCGACCAGCACACTAATAGTGAGTACAAAAGTGAGCCAAGCGTGGTGACTACACCAGCCTAGTAATCGGGCATACCAGCCAGTGACGCCAGCCAGTGTCGTTGGGTCGCCATTTTCCATGATGTCAAGATCATGCCGGAACTGATCTTGTCCTTTAGCGGCTTTCCCGAATACCGCGCCAATGGCAGGCCCGAAAACAAGCGCATATAAAAGACTGCCAAGCAATACGGTAAAAACGGTCACTGGCAGATAGCGCATGAACTTGCCGACCATGCCGGGCCACAGCATGAGTGGCAAAAAAGCCGCTAGGGTTGTCGCAACCGACGCGACGACGGGCCAGAACATGCGTTTCGCGGCCTCGCCATACGCGTTCCTGCGATTTACGCCTTCAATCATTCGTCGGTCAGCGTATTCTGTGACCACAATAGCACCATCTATTAGCATCCCTAAGGCCAACAACATGCCGAACATGACCATAAAGTTATAGGTGTACCCAATTTGATGCAGAATCGTAACAGCGAAAACAAGAGAGACAGGGATGCCCAACCCAACAATCAAGCCAGACCGAAGCCCCATCGCAGCTACCACGATTACCATCACAAGCGCGAGAGCGGTGAGTATGTTGCCTTGTAGCTCCCGCACCTGCGTTTCCGCAACAGGTGCTTTATCCTGACTATAAAAAACCTGAACCTTGCCAGGCAAGTCGGCTCTGACGTTTTCAACAATTGCTTTTGCCTTCGCGACTGTTTTAATGATGTTGGCATTACCACGCTTGATCACGTTGATCGAAATGGTACGTTGACCATTAACCCGCGCGTAATTGGTGCGATCTTTGAACGCTCGCTTGATAGTGGCTATATCCTTGACGGTAATTACCGCGTCGTTGCTGGTTTTAAGAGGCAGGTCGAGCACGTCTCCTGCCTCTTCGATCACGCTAGGCACCTTCACAGAGAACCTGCCTTCACCGGTATCGATGCTACCAGCGGGCACCAACCGGTTATTCCGCGAAAGAGTGGAAATTAAGGTCTCACCCGAAATTTGATAGGATTCCAATGCGATGGGGTCAATGACGATTTCAAGCACTTCTTCCCGATGCCCTTGCAACTCGGCTTCCATGACCTCAGGAATGCCTTCTATTTTGTTGCGAAGATCCAGAGCAATCTCATAAAGTGTGCGCTCTGGAACTTCGTCGCCAACGAGATTGATTTGCAGGATGGGGTAGTCAGAGGTCGATTCCTCGTTGATAGTAGGTTCTTCAGTTGACCTCGGCAATTCAGCTTTCGCTCGGTCAACGGCTTCCCGAACATCGATTAACGCATCAGTAATATCTTCGTTGGGATCGAACTCTACGTTGATTATACCGTAGTTTTCTGTCGCGAAGGACGTAACCTCCTCGACGCCTTCCACGCTTCGCAGTTCAATTTCCACGGGCATCACGAGAAGCCGCTCAGCATCTTCGGGTGAGATACCCTCATTAAAAAGAGCGATCTGGAAGAAAGGTACCTGAATGTGGGGGTCGCCCTCGACCGAGATTGCTTTTAGTGAAAAAATGCCGGCAATGATCACCATCAGCATTAACAAGAGGGTCGTTCGAGTGCGGTTTACCGCAGCGTCAACCAAAGCATTCATAACGCGGGGTGCTCGCTTTCTTTAGCGCCACCGACTAGGTTTAACGCCTCATGAGTGGCATCAACCTTTTCGCCGGCGACCACAAGTTGCTGCCCAACTACGATGACCTTTGCCACAGCAGGAAGACCGGTTACCCAGATGCCATCGGTTTCATCTCTGAGGATATCGACAGGGTTAAACTCAACGATATTGTTAGTGTTGATGGTTCTAACACCCATTCGCCCGGCGTCACTCAGCACCAATAATGCGGGTGAAATTTTTTGTGCTAGCAAGGACTCGACGGGAATCGCGATCTGCGCCGTAACACCACTGGGTATTGATGAGTCACTATTATCAACGTGAGCTTCTACTAGGTAGGTTCTCGTGCCTGGTTCCGCTGTCTTAGCGACAAAAGTGATTGCGCCGCTCACCTGAATCCCCTCGGGTAATTTAGCGGTTGCAATTTGCCCGACCTTAACCGACAGTAGCTCGTTTTCGGCGACTTGGCCAACCAGCAACATGGGGTTCAAGTCGACGAGCGTGACACATGCGGAACCCGGGGCAACGTATTGTCCGACTTCCATATGAGACTTTTCGACGACGCCATCGAACGGCGCAATAATATTGATTCTGGCCATCGCGAGCTCGCTTTCTTTAAGACGCGCCCTGGATGCAGCCAGTCGTGCTTTGGACTCAGCGATAGCGGTTTCGGACTGCAAACCCTGAGCAGCTAACTTTAGCGCTCCGTCAAAATCGATTTTTGCCTGCTCCGCTCGCGCTAACGATTCTGTGAGTCTTACCCGCCTGTCCTCAACAGAAATCTGGCACAAAAGATCGCCTTTTCTTACTGGGTCGCCACGCTCTATCGGGCGATCAACCACTAGGCCGCTTATTTGCGACTGAACAATTACCGAGCGTTTATTTTCGGTACGCCCGCGAAGGGTAAGCACACGCGGCTGCTCGGAGGCGTGAAGCGTGCTGATCCTGACTCTGGTGGCGGGTCTTTCTTCCATTAACGCTGCGTTACGAAGATTAGCCTCAGCAACACTGGATGCGGGTGGCGCTATCGGATCCCGAAGTTGGCCGGTTGCCAGCCACACAGCGACCAAAAGTGCAATGATACCGGCGGTAATGTACGTACTTCTCATAGCTATAGCTTTAAATCCTTGTGCTTGGTTACGGAGTACACGAGAGAGAAAAGAAAAGTGCTCGCTCGGAGCGCATTGTAGCGATATAACCGAAATCAGCAAGCACAGCCCCGTACATTGCTGGCATCATTCTGGATCACCGAAATATTCGCGCTATTGTACCACTAAGACCAAGTCCAACGCCGCTGCCACATTGCGAGCCCTCTGGCAGGAAACAGTCTACTCTGGTATCCACGCAAAAAAACCTCACTTTAATAAGTCATGTGTTACGCTGCTGGGGCGGAGATCAGCATTATTTTTCCTCGCGCTCGTTGCAGACACCAAGGCCAGAGTCATGAACTACATTAAGATTGCAATACCCTTTTTCATTCTTTTAATTGCAATAGAGTTCATTTACGGTTGGCTAAGAAAGCGGAATACTTATCGAATAAACGACACCGTTGGCAGTCTGCAAATGGGTGTTCTAAGCCAGTCGAAAGGTCTTTTGCGACTTGGTATATCAGGGCTAGTGTTTGGTTATCTGGTGCAAGCGCTCGGAGTGAAACAGCTGCCTGCAGACTCCGCTTTATTGTGGGTTGTCACTTTTGTTGTCTACGATTGTCTTTACTATTGGAAACATCGTTACGGTCATCAATGGCGTATCATGTGGGCGTCACATTCTGCCCACCACCAAAGTGAGGAGTATAACCTCAGCACTGCACTTCGTCAGACCAGCACTGACTATATTGGTTTTATCTTTTATTTACCGCTGTACCTCGCAGGCGTTCCGACAGAAGTCATCATATCTGTTGGCAGCTTAAATCTAATTTACCAATTCTGGGTTCACACTGAGCATGTAGGTCGAATGGGCTTGCTTGAATGGGTACTGGTGACTCCCTCGAATCATCGGGTTCACCATGCGCGAAACCCTGAATATATCGACAAAAACTACGGTGGATTTTTTATTATTTGGGACAGGATTTTTAGCACTTTCAAAGATGAGGAGACTGAACGACCATGTGTTTATGGTGTCACCAAACAACTGGGCAGTTTTAATCCGCTATGGGCGAATTTATACGTATGGTACGACACCTTTTTAATATCGTTAAAGACGAAAAAGTGGTCGGATAAAATCAAGGTTTGGTTCAAAGGCCCAGCTTGGTATCCTGAAGACGCACAACCATTGCAAGCCGCCGACTGGCAGTACCCAAGCTTCGACCCGAACATATCGCATTTTTACAAAGGCTATAGCTTTGTGCAGTTTTGGGTTATCACGCTGGTGACTCTGTGGTTACCCTCGACGCAGGATATCGTCTCTAGAGAGTTTATGCTCACCGTTTTTTTCTGGTGTATATTTTCTTTGTATGTGCAAAGTGCTTTTCTGGAGGGTAGAACCTATGCCAAAAAACTTGAGGGCGTTCGTCTTGGGTTTCTTCTTCTAGGGGTTGTCCTAGCGTCGTCAGTTTGGCCCGGTTTAGGACCCGATATGGTTAGTCTAGCGTCCATCTATGGAGCCATAAGTTTTGGTCTGTGTTTTTTGTACGAAATATTTGTCAGAGAAAAGTCAGTTGCTACGGCGACTGAATAGTCGAGTTACGTGACAAAATATCCCCGAGCTGCACAACCTAAACAAAATATCGCGCCCTTAGCTACCTGTAAATTTTGCTCCGCGACGCTCCAGAAATGAAGCAACACCCTCCTGATGGTCGTTAGAGGCAAAGCACTCAGCCATCGCTTGTGTATGACGTTTCATGTGTTCGCTTACATCCCCACCAAGCCCCTGATATACGAGTGATTTAACACGCTTATGAGAAAAGGGTGAGTTTTTCGCTATACGGCTAGCGAGAGCCTGAGCAGATGCCGCCAGTTGACTGGAAGGCACGAGCTCATCGATGTAACCGATTTCCAGCGCCTCCTGCGCCGATAGCACGTCACCGGTATAGAGCAGCTTCATTGCCTGCTGAACGCCAATTAATCTCGGTAATAGCCAGCTACCCGCGCCAGTATCAGGCACCAAACCTCGATGCGAAAAGTTCCATGAAAATCGCGCTGACTCTCCGCAAAGACGAATGTCACACTGCGAAGTGAATTCAGCGCCCATGCCAAACGCAGGACCGTCAATTGCACCAATCACCGGTATCTCACAATCAACAATAGGCCACCATTTGCTTCGCTCTTCCGCGGTGCCACGCAAGCCTCGCTCTTTACCAGGGATAGTAGAGAGGTCCGAGAGGTCCGTTCCGGCACAAAATGAGCCAGGCACCCCAGTAATGATCAGAACTCTGGCTTCAGGATCTTCACTTGCTGCTGCCACCATTTCGATAAAGTCACCGAGCATGGCAAAGGTCATCGCGTTGCGTTTCTCTGGCCGCTGGATAGTTAATGTCGCGACGCCATCGGAGACTTCGTAGGATAAATATTCACTCATAAAATCACCTGCCATTTGAAATTTCAAAAGGAAACATACTACCTGCGTTAACGCAAGGATGCATTGCCGGTGACAGGTAACCCGGATCCGACAAGTAGAATGCTTGCTAGCTTGCTTTGCAGCGTATTAATTCACGGGCTAACGTCGCTATTTTTGACGGCATACGGTGCCGACATTCATCTTCAGCCGCGAGCAAAAACAACCTCTTTATAAAACCTTGACATTGAGACGCTGACTTAAATCGCAAATCAGACGCGTGTATGTTTTGCTCAAGCAATAACGCTTTTAGTATTTCGCAATTGTACGGAATAACCCAATGGTTCATCTTGGTTTGAATGACAAAATCCGATGCTGTCATTGAGTTAACTGTGCGCCTTAATTCTTGCTGTGCCATAATCACTCCGTATAATACGAATGATTATCATTCTCATTAAATTGCAAAAACTTGTCAAATGTTTTTTGGCTCGCTTTCTAAACGCTTCGATTCGCACTATTTCTAGCACTTGCAAGGCATCGGTCAGATATGAGCCACAAATCATCATCATTGCTAACTTTGTAGCAGCTGACGCATCTCCGTACCCAAGGCAACAAATCCATACTTCTCGTAAAACGGTCGATTGTGCTCAGTTGTTTCAACCAGATATAAACCAATCTCGGCACTACCTCTATTCTTGGCATTGTCGATCACTTTCTGAACAAGCAACCCTCCCAACTTTTTGCCTCTAGCCGCAGGAGTGACGATCAGCTCTTCTAATTGGCAATATTCACCACCATAGCGCATCGCCAAGTTATAGCTGACAGTTACCATGCCAAGAATGACACCAGCCTCCTCTGCAACGACTATCTGGCCTCGGGCCTTCGTTAGCAACTGCTCGAATATCTCGGTCAGCGGAGGACCCTGTTTTGAAGAGGTATCTGTTTGCAGCGCTGTTAGCAACGCAACACAATGCGTTAAGTCTGCAGCGTTAGCGTCACGTAGCACGATTGACATGTTCCATTCTCCGTATGTATTTCAGGTTCATTGCTCAGCGATTACGTTGTCAGTGCATTTATTCACATGCTTGATCCTGCTTTTGCGAACAGCTGTATGCGTGGGTTGCCGATTTTGATGACGCAGAAATCAATCTGCCCTACAATTACACCCTCGCGTTTTATAACCGTTGATCTATTATGAAGTTAACCCGATGACACGTGCCCGTCAATTTTTCAGCGCTGTTGGCTGGATTGTGGTTGTCTATGTCATGGCTGGCCTGGCAGCATTTGGCTCTGCGGATGCACCGCAAATTTACGCAGAGTTCACCTTAGCCGACTGGGCACCTCCGGCTACTGTCTTTGGCCCCGTCTGGACCTTGCTTTATACTATGATGGCATTCTCTGCCTGGCTTATCTGGCGGGATCACGGATTTGCAATCGCACAAAACTGGTTCCTACTATTCTTTGTGCAACTCGTGACCAATGTTTTCTGGTCATGGTTTTTCTTTGCCTGGCTCTCTGGCTTTTATGCGTTTGTAAATATTCTGACGCTCGTCGTTTTGCTATCAGTCACTATTTGGCTCGCATGGCGATATAATCGGATAGCGTCGATATTACTTGTGCCGTATTTTATTTGGGTATTGTTTGCAACTGCGCTCAACTTTTCAGTATGGCAATTGAACCCTGCAATTCTCGGTTAAGTTACTTTCATTGGCTTACTTTGACCACGGGCATTGATGGAAAAAACTAGGGAAAGACATCAGGCGCCTCTTCTCGGGCGCCTTACAATAACATCTGTTTATGACCGATAGTCTTAAGCCGCTTTCTCGAGTCCGTTGCGCATTGGTAGGCTTGTTGGGAGTACAAGCTGTTTCCCGAATTCACGATTCATTGTGCTCCGCAATAGCGCTGTAGCCTCCTCTACTGCCATTTCTCTAGAAACATGCATGGGCGGGAGAAAGGTCACGCTGACTGGACCCGGCGTTATCTCTCGACTTCCCTTTGGACGCACTTCTCGCAAGCCCTTTAATATCACAGGAACGAGTGGTACCTGTTTCTCTCTTGCCAAGATAGTAACGCCATGGCGAAACCTTCCTAGTTCGCTAGTGGTTGATCGGGTGCCTTCCGGAAAAATGCAAATATGTTTTTCTTTGTCCAGTAACGTTTTAGCATAGTCCAGAGATTTTGATCCGCCACCTCTAATAATAGGAAAATTTCCCAAAGCAAGCGACTGATACCAGGGCTGAAGAATTAGCTTCTCTTTACCTTTGACGAACCAGCGATCGGCTGCTGCACCGAAGAACAGATTGTCTTGAATTTCCGCTGGCAGCGCCGACATGATCACAGGCGTATCCATGTGGCTCTGATGGTTAGGTACGAAAATTGCCGGGCTTTGAATTCTTGATAAATTGTCACTGCCGAAAACAGTTAAAGGATGGCAGTATTTATCAGACCACCTGAGATACTCTTTACGCCGAAACATTCGACGAACGAGTTTGGCCCACGTCTGAGTTTGAAAGGGGTGGGGTCCGCTGAAATCTGGATTGGAAGCTTGGTGTTTCATATCTCTCTCCGGTATATCAAGTTACTATGTTAGCGCATCGCTGATTTTCCTTGCGTGCTCACGAGAGATATAGCAAGTGTGATGCCAATCTAGATAACTGCGGATATCTGCTCCTCATGGCCCGTTTAGCTGGCTTTGATCACGAATTTTGGGTTCGCATTGCACAAAAAAGATGCTTTTCAATCACCGTTTGAGCCATTAGAGTGCAAGAAAATATGCTATCGAAAATCAAAAAGTGGAACGCTGCTCAATGACGATTCAGAATTATTCCCAAGCCGCTGAAAACAATCGAGCGCCTATCTTGGAACAACTAACGACATTATTTGATCGCAAAGGCGTTGTGTTAGAAATCGGCAGCGGTTCAGGGCAGCACGCGCTGGCATTTTCGAAGCACTTACCCCACCTCAGTTGGCAACCCGCCGATCAAGGCGAGTATTTCGCTGGACTAGTAGCAAATATTTCGACTGCCAGTGCTCAAAATGTGTTGTCTCCGATTTACTTGGATGTGCAGCAACAATGGCCCGATGCCTGTTACGACTATGCCTACTCGGCGAATGTATTACACATCATGCCCGAAAAACTAATGACTCCTTTTTTTGCCGGCGTTGGAAAGATATTGCGAGACGGTGGCCTGTGCTGCATATACGGGCCGTTCAAATACGAGGAAAAATTCACCACCGAATCGAACGCCAACTTTGACTTATGGCTTAAGAATCATAATCCGCTAAGTGGAATTCGCGACATAGAGGAAGTCATCAGGCTCTCCCAACAAAACGCATTAACACTATTGTATGACCGTGAAATGCCAGCAAATAATCAACTGCTGGTTTTTGAAAAACAGGCTACGATTTTGGAATCCCCTTAAACGGGCGCTTGCGGAATAATGATCAAAACCAAGGTGCCGCGATGACCACGTTCGGCTAATTCAGGCTAATCCTTGCCGGGGGAACCGCAAGACCTGGAACATCTGTCCTTGAACGATATACTGCGCCTGCGTTATCTGTCCCCATGCCCTCTGATCCAGATACGACATATAACGTATTCAAGTCGTCGCCACCGAAACAAACACTGGTGCACATAGGTTGGGGAATTTCCAAGAAAAACGATGCAGAACCATCTGGGTTAAAGACGCTCACGCCGTGCCCGCCACCCGCCAACGCGACCCAAACTCTGCCGTCTGCAGATACCACTAAACCGTCGGGCCCGCCTTTGTCGACTTTAGCAAAAATTTGCTTTTCGCCTAGCGTTCCATCGTATTCGACTGCGTACTGATAAACCGTCCTCCTGATGGAATCTGAGTGATATAGCGTTGCGCCGTCCGGGGAAAACGCCAACCCGTTATTCAATCTGATATCTTCGGCGACAATTCTCGAACTGCCATCGAGGTCAATGAGGTACAAATGACCCGTTGCCGCGGCCCGCTCACCTGCCACTAGAGGGCTTGAGGACAAAGAACCGACATAGATTCTACCGCGTTCGTCAGTTGTGAGGTCGTTAAAGCCAACAACACCCGCAGTTGCATCACGATCAAGCAGGATATTGGTCTCACCATCACCGAAGGGTTTAAACGCAACGTTTCGACCTGAAACGACGAGACCATTCTGCGCGTGTCTGGCAATACCGCCTATCCCCTTTCTGTGTTCATAGACAACGGTAACATCGCCAGCATCAGATAAGGCATATACACCGCCATCAACAGCGTCAGAGAAGATAAGGCCTAGCTTGCTGTCCCAAACCGGTCCTTCAATCAGGTTAAACCCATCGGCAATTTTTTCCATCGTGTCAATATTCCCCCCTTTCTTCCTACGCAACATGCGATTTTAGTTTGCCGTCACCAACATCTGCGTCGCACCCTTTTTTGTTAAGTAAGTCTCGCATCTGCCGACATGATTTTTACTCTTTTTCCGCAGTTTTCTAGACCAATTTAAAGCCCTGTTCACTAAGGGGCATTGATCGCACTCTTGTCCCTGTTGCCGCAAAAATGGCATTGGTGACCGCGGGCGCGAGCGGCGGCAATGCAGGCTCACCTAATCCGGTTGATCTATTATCGCTCTGAATGAAGTGGACGTTCACTTCCGGCGTTGCCGCTATCCTCATCACCGGATAAGTGTCGAAATTGTCCTGCTGAATAATGCCATCTTTCATCGTGATCTGCTGCATCGCCATTGTGCTGAGGCCATCGATCACAGAACCTTGCACCTGGCTCATCGCACCACTCATATTAATAATTGGACCTACATCAATGGCTACGGTTACTTTATGGACGCTGAGATTGCGATTTTCATCAACAGATACCTCCGCAACTTCAGCTACATGGGCCGCGTGGCAGAAGTAGAAAGAAAAGCCGAGTCCTATGCCCTTGGGCATTGACCTACCCCAACCCGATTCTTTCGCAGCGCGTTTAATGACATCGATCGCGCGACCTGTATTCAGAGCATTAACATTGCCCTCATCAATCCAGCGTCTTGACCCCATGAGTTCCAGCAGAAATTCAACATGGTCTCTGCCGGCAAGTACGGAGAGTTCATGAAGAAAACTTTGCTCAACAAAAGCATTGGTATTTGCTCCAGGCGCCCGCCAAAAACCGCACGGGGTTTGGACCGGCATCATCGTCTGGCTAACCCTTGCATTGTCTAGCGCAACCATTGAAAACTCGTTGCCCCTAAGCCCGGACCCGGAAACAGGCTTACCTTCCTTGGCGAAGCCTATGTAATGTTGATTCCAGGCGGCGAGCTTGCCATTTTCATTGATCGCTGCTTTCATATTCTGGAAGCCGCCGACTCTGAAAAAATCATTGTGGATATCATCGGTTCTGGTCCAAGTCAGCTTCACAGGCAAGCCTGAATGGAGTGAAATAGCCATCGCTTCTGAGGCAAAATCGTGTATGCCTCGACGACCAAAGCCTCCACCCATTCTGGTAGGGTTGACCTTAACGTTTTCTTTTTTAACCCCAAATATATTTTCTGCAATGTCTTTAACATCCCCTGGATACTGACTGGGGATCCAGAGCTCCATCGCGTCAGGCTTGCTTCCGTTTCCTTTTTTAAAGTGAGCAGTGCAGTTCATGGGTTCCATACAAACATGCGCAACATAAGGAAACTGATAAAAAGATTCCAGAGTCCTGTTGTTACTGTCTGCCATTGCCTGATCAACATTGGCACCTTTAAGGGTGATTTCTCCATCACCTTTATCCGCAATTTGCTGTGCCTTTAAAATCATTCGTTCCCAGTCGTCGTGGGAAGCGGCAGATTCATCCCACTTGATCTCAAGCTTCGACTTGGCATTCATCACTGACCAGGTATCTTCGCCCACAATCGCGACGCCTCCTTGCAGACCCTCCCCAAAAGATCCTGGTGCAATATCAGCTCTGTCGTTAGGCGCGAGGATAAAAGCCTGGGAAATGCCGGGCAGCTTGACGATTTCAGCCTCATTAAAGCTGATCGCTACACCACCTATTCGGGGACATCGTGTGTACGAGGCGTAATGCATACCAGGAATGTCGACATCAATACCAAACTGAGAATGACCCGTCACAATAACGAGGTTATCCACGCCACCGACGGTGGTGCCAATAATTGTATACTCGCGCGGATCTTTGAAAGATAGCTTATCTGGGTCAGGCACCGGCTGCTTGACCGCAAGCGCAGCGAGTTGTCCGAAAGTCAAACTTTCACCTGAGTTGTGGACCACGATGCTATCTCTGGCTTCGAGTTCCTCCCTGTCTACTTCCATCGTCTCTGATGCCGCGCTAATCAACATTTCACGTGCGGAAGCGCCCATTTTCCTCATAGTATTGAAATTTTTTGGTATAGAGGTGGATCCACCGGCTCCCTGAGATCCAAATTTGTCAGCATCAAGCGGTGCGTCAATGACTTCAACATCAGCCCATCTCGCGCCCATTTCTTCAGCAATGATCATTGGCAACGCTGTTTTAACGCCCTGACCCATCTCCGGCGTTGCGGAATAAATGGTGATCTTTCCATCGGAGGCTATTTGCACATAGACATTTAGCTCTTTCGATCCTACGAGGGTACCTAGCTCCTCAGCGTTAATCATTGAGACGAGATTGAATTCCAGCATCAAGCCACCGCCAACAAGGGCAGAAGCTTTTATGAAATTTCGACGGTCTAGTTTACTGGTTGTCATTGGCTGCCACCTCCACTTTTAGCATCAATGGCCCCCGTGTCAGCCTGCTCGTCAGCACGGTAATATGATGCCGCGGAATGAACAGCAGCGCGGATTCTGATATAGGTCCCGCAGCGACAATAATTGCCAGCTAACGCCTCATCTATATCGGTCTCTGTCGGCGTTCCGTTATTCGCTAGTAGCGCTGCCGCGCTCATGATCTGGCCTGACTGACAATATCCACATTGTGGAACATCATGGTCTATCCATGCAGTTTGTAAAGGATGCAGATTGTCGCCCTTGGCCAGACCTTCAATGGTTATTACGGACCCAGAAACAGCTGATATGGGCAATATACAGGCGCGAACAGGCACGCCCTCTACATGCACAGTGCAAGCCCCACACTGCGCGATACCACAACCATATTTGGTGCCAGTTAACTTCAGTTTATCGCGCAGTACCCATAACAGAGGCATGTCCGGGCTCGCTTCGACTATTTGTTTCTCTGCATTTACCACAATTTCGTATTTAGCCATGTTCTCGTCAATCCCTCGCTTTTCTGATGGCAGGATCTAGCATCTTAAGTCGCGTGATTTTTTGCCCTGCGCATGTCGCGTTAATGGCCACGCTTCGCTTCGAAATAGCGCCTGAGTTGCCGGTCACCAACAATATCGCATTTTGGAAAAGTATTTCGCTTACGCTGGTGTTACTTCTTACCTGATAATTATCCGCTCTTTTGCGCTTTTTTCCATAATTCTGCACCAAAAGAAAAAACAAAAAAAACCATCAGCCCAAAAACACGCACAAAAAACTCACTATATTTGTGGGCATTTACGCCAAGCTTACTTTCAGCCGGTTGCTGTTTACATTGTTGACGCCAATGGTCAGCCTTGCTCGTTGTAAAGATGAGCAAACCGGGACATGCTTATTCCGCTTGCATTCAGAAATTCGCCCCACTTGACCAAACTTTGGAAAGTGTGGTCTTCTCGCGTTATCTTCAAAGAAATCAGTTGAAATGATTTTCCTTGATTCTTACTGAAGAACCCCGGCCACTCATATTAGGTAAACGAGATGATCAGATTGGTATTCGCATTGAGAAGAAAGTCAGGACTTAGCCGGACAGAATTTCAAGACTATTGGCTGCACAAACACGCACCTCTTGTCGCGAGTTTTGCCTCTGACCTAGAAATTCTGCGCTATGTCCAAACCCATACCCTGACAGACCCGGCAAATGCCGCAGCACAAAAAGCACGTGGCGATATGGAGCCCGAATACGATGGTGTTGCAGAATTATGGTGGGCTAGCGAGGCTGACCTAACCGAAAATCTTCGCCAGAATGAAGCTGCACAAAAAGCCGGCGCTGCACTTTTGGAGGATGAAGCTAAATTCATTGATCTGCCAAATTCGCCGCTCTGGTTTGCCTACGAATATCCACAGATAAACCCTAGCCCTGAAAATGTGATAGCCAAACCCAAGAGCAATGTCGTACGTGTATTCTTTCCACTTCGTCACCAAAGCCAAATTGACGAAGCAGATGCGCGGCATTACTGGTTGACACATCACGGTCCTATTGTACGTTCACATGGCCAAGCCACAGGTACACTATGTTATCGTCAGGTCCATCGCGCTAACTCAGCGCTAGATAAACCGATTCAAGCAGCCAGGGGTACACAGGTAGATTCTTATTTGGGACATGCCGAGGCATGGATTGATCGCGGTAACGCACCAAGAACAGAAGAAGCAAAAACGGCTAACGCAGCATTCATTGAAGATGAGCACACAGATCGGAAGAGAGTCGTGTAGGGAAAGAGTGTGTCGC
>CAXRCG010000008.1:0-3657 GCA_964228885.1 Pseudomonadales bacterium
CTTGACGTTGATTTTCAAGTTCGATGGCTTTGGCTAATTCAGGATCGAAATCAGCAATATTCATGTTGCGCTGTAGCATAAGTCAAATACCTATAGATTGAGCAAGGTTATGTTTAAAGTCGTATTTTACGCAATTTTTAAGCAAAAACCTAGCAGTGCACCCATTAAAACTTTTTATCAAAATGATTTATTTTGTTTCCAGTGCTTTCACTCGTTTGGCGAGGTGGTCTAATTGCTTGTAACGCACTGAGTTTCGACGCCATTCATTGTATGGCGCGTGTGGCATGCCAGAGGAATACACCCCGGGCTCGGTTATGTCTGATGTGACCATGGTATTGCCGGTTATTTGCACATTGTCACAAATGGTGATGTGGCCATTTATCGCAACAGTACCGGCGACAATCACATTTTTGCCTATTTTTACACTCCCCGCCATGGCGACTGCACCACATAAACACGAGCCAGAGCCAATTTGACAGTTATGAGCGATGTGTACTTGGTCATCAATGATCACGTTGTGTTCAATCACCGTGTCGGCAAGGGAGCCTCGGTCGATCGTACACAACGCACCTATCTCGGTATTATCGCCGATGATCACGCGTCCGGTTTGCGGGATTTTACGCCACGTACCTGCGTCATTGGCATAGCCAAATCCATCTGGGCCAATGACTGTACCACTCAGTACAGCAACCTTTTGACCTAACTGACAGGAGTGATAAATCGTTACATTCGCATGGATATGTGAACCAGAACCAATGACTGCATTTACCCCAATCACACAGCCCGGACCAATCGTGACATCTTCACCAATAATAGCACCTGCTTCAATCACTACATTTGGGCCAATGTTTGCATTAGCCCCTACTTGAGCCGTGTCATCGATGACTGCACTGGGATGGACCCCATATTGGGGACGCGGGGTCGGATCGAGCTGTTGCGCTGCCAGCGCAAAACCAACATACGGATCTTTCATCACCAACGCCGCACCAGCGTAATCGCGGGCAAGTGCTTCCGTCAATATCACCACACTGGCATGACATTCAGGCAGTTTGGACAGGTACTTTTTGTCATTCAAAAAGGTAATATCCCCTGTTTGAGCCTCATCGAGTGGCGCCACTTTGTTAATTTGAATTTGTGTGGCTTCCTCTTGGGTAAGATTGTGTAAGGTTGCGTTTAGGTGGTTGGCAAGGGCTTGGATATTCATGCGTATCTCTTTGACAAAGCTATATGCGTCTTATCATAAATCATCTAAGTTGATTCAACAAAATTTTATGTGCAGAAATTGTCCTGCTGTAAAAAGCAGTTGTGGAGAATCGACACAATGCTAAAATTACACTCGATTAATCATTTTCAATTATTTAGAGGATCTCATGGCACAATTCGTGTACTCCATGCACAGGGTCGGCAAAATCGTCCCGCCGAATCGTTTCATCTTAAAAGATATTTCCCTGAGCTTTTTTCCTGGCGCCAAAATTGGTGTGTTAGGCCTGAATGGCGCGGGTAAATCAACCCTACTTCGCATCATGGCGGGTGTTGATACTGAAATAGAAGGTGAAGCGCGTCCGCAGCCGGGCATCAACATCGGCTATCTGCCTCAGGAACCACAACTAGATGAAAGTAAAGATGTGCGTGGCAATATTGAAGAGGCCGTAGCTGACGTAGCGCATGCGTTGACACGCTTAGATGAGGTGTATGCAGCGTATGCTGAAGAAGGCGCTGACTTTGATGCACTGGCAAAAGAACAAGGTGAGCTCGAAGCCATCATACAGGCCAAAGACGGCCATAACCTTGAGAATGCGCTAGAGCGTGCGGCCGATGCCCTGCGCCTGCCGCCTTGGGATGCTGACGTGAGTAAACTCTCTGGTGGTGAGCGCCGCCGCGTGGCACTTTGCCGCTTACTGCTTGAAAAACCCGACATGTTGTTGCTCGACGAACCCACTAACCACTTAGACGCGGAATCTGTCGCTTGGTTAGAGCGCTTCTTGCACGATTATGAAGGCACTGTAGTTGCTATTACCCACGATCGTTATTTCCTCGACAATGTTGCTGGCTGGATCTTGGAGCTAGACCGTGGTGAAGGTATTCCGTGGGAAGGCAACTACTCTTCTTGGTTAGAACAAAAAGAAGCGCGATTAGAGCAAGAAGAACGCGCTGAATCTGCGCGTCAAAAATCGATCAAACAAGAACTCGAGTGGGTGCGTTCAAATCCGAAAGGTAGGCAAGCGAAGAGCAAAGCCCGTATGGCCCGCTTTGAAGAGCTAAACACCGGTGATTATCAAAAACGCAACGAAACTAACGAGCTGTTTATTCCACCAGGTGAGCGTTTGGGCGACAAAGTCATTGAAGTAAACGGTTTACGCAAATCCTATGGCGACCGTTTATTGATTGACGATATGGGCATGCAAGTGCCGAAAGGGGCGATTGTTGGCATTATCGGCCCGAATGGCGCAGGTAAATCTACCTTATTCCGTATGATTGCTGGACAAGAACAGCCTGACGCAGGTGATATCGTCCTCGGTGATACAGTGCAGATTGCCAGCGTTGAACAGTTCCGTGATCATATGGACGGTGCTAACACTGTGTGGAAAGAAATATCCGATGGCCAGGATATCATTCGCATCGGCAACTTTGAAATCAATAGCCGCGCATACTGCAGTCGCTTCAACTTCAAAGGTACTGACCAGCAGAAGTTTATCAAAGACTTATCCGGTGGTGAGCGCAATCGAGTGCACTTAGCGAAGCTATTAAAAGCTGGCGGCAACGTACTGCTCCTGGACGAACCAACCAATGACCTAGATGTGGAAACATTGCGTGCACTGGAAAATGCTCTACTAGAGTTCCCAGGCTGTGCAATGGTTATCTCGCACGATCGCTGGTTCTTAGACCGTGTAGCAACGCATATTCTCGACTACCGAGACGAAGGTAAAACCAACTTCTTCGAAGGTAACTATTCAGAATACGAAAGCTGGCTGAAAGAAAACTTTGGTCACGATGTGGTTGAGCCACACCGTTTGAAATATAAGAAAATTAGTAAGTAACAAGCATAGAAGCCGAACACAATGTTCGGCTCTTTTTTAGGAGTTATTCAACCATACAAAACGCGTTCAGTTTATTGCCATCGAGATCGCGAAAGTATCCTGCATAGAAACCTTTCGTTGCGCCTTCCGGACGAAAACCCGGTTTACCTTCGCAGCTACCGCCTAATTCCAGCGCTTTGGCATACAATGCATCGACTTGCGCCGGTGTTTCCAAAACGATGGCAACCATAGTGCCGTTGCCGACGGTGGCAGGATTCTTGTCAAATGGCAGTGTCACTGAAAGCGCACACTCCTCTTGGTTACGCGACCAAGCGATAAAGTAATTGTCTTCTTCCATAAAACGTGCGGCACCAATAGTTGCTAACAGTTCGTCGTAGTATGCGCCCGCGCGCTGCAAATCTGCAGTACCTAAAGTTACATAGCCAATCATTTCCTTTCTCCTGTGGTGTGAATGACGGTGGATCCATAATAGACGTTGACTACTGACATCTAATGTCAGTAGTGTTCGACTAATGTTTAATTCAACTCAACAATTATAAAGTAGATGTCGATGCGCAAATCCGACCGACTAAACGAAATCGTTCACTATTTACGCCGTATGCATCATGCTGTAACCGCA
>CAXRCG010000009.1:0-5915 GCA_964228885.1 Pseudomonadales bacterium
CGCTCTGTTTCGAGCTTCATCATCAAAGCCCTTCACTACGATATTCAGCTCAGTATTTCGTTCATTTACTTTGTTTAGGTAATGTTCAACGGCATCGGTAATCTGCAGCTTTCCCTCCCGAATCTGCGTGCCAAATTGTTGAATTGATGATGGGTCTTGGAGCATTTATTGGTCAGCCCAGACAGTTACCTTCGGGAACCCAACGCCGGTGTCGCTCTATTCCCCAAACTTCTACTTGGGAATCGAGGTTTACCATTTCGCGGCGACACTGGTGACGCCGCGTCCAGGCCTTAAAGCCAACGTCCATCTTTTGAGTGTTCAATAGTTGTGTTCACTATGCCCAACAATTCATCAAAGTCAGGGGGTAAGTCGTATTCCACACATCGCGCCAGATCCTCTTCGAGTGTGCCCCACTGCAGCGCTTCGAGTAAGTCAGAATCTAGCTCATCAAAGATTCGACGATCTCCCATCTGAACAATAGGATTGCAGTTAACTTGATTGCTGATCACACTCTTGGTGATCGTAGGACTGAGGATCATTTTAAGAAATTCAATGCTATCGGCATAAGATGGGGTATCCACCGGGATCGTATTTAACTCAACAAAACAGATACCGCCGTTTCCGCCCATCGGTCCTTTTTTTGGAGTTATGCAATAAATCTCGTGGAAACCCTCGCGGCGTAGATATCCGGAAGAAAACATGCCCGCTGACATAATCATGCTTATTGATCTCTCAGTCAGTCGTGTATTGAGTTTTCTGCAGTCGTCAGAAATATATACCGCATGATCAAACCACTGTTGCGCTTGGAACTCGAAACGCTGTTTATCCTGCTTGGAAAGAGGAGAAAATGGGTTTAATCCCAGCGATAGCGCAATATGGAATACGTTAAATTCCGGAAATACCAAAAGACCGTATTTGGGTGCCGACTTGGGAGTCGCTAAAAGGCAAAATCCCTCATTCTCCGCAACGGTCTGGGAGATGAGCATGGTATTAATAACGAAGTTAAACGGGCCAAAGCGCTGAGGAATACCAATCAGTTCACCCGTGTCACTGTAGCCCCACTCACAGAGCGATTTTGTCCATGGAAGTATCGTCGCAGTCCACTCAGGCAGATGGCCGCGATCAAGGGCGTGAATTCGTTTTGCCGGGAAGAGTCTTTTGCGCGGAAATGGGTTGTTGATATTCAGTATCGACGGGTTTTTGGCTTTCCCCAAAATCACCCTTGATGACGCCTCTGAGTCCGAGGTCAAGTTCTCGGATTCGACATGTAATCCACGGGACTCAGCAAACTTCCCAAGTATCTCCCTCACCTCATACCCCTCCCAACAATAAAGCGAAAATTTATTCATCGTCGGGTCGTTATCAGCGATAGTGGAGCCTTGGTGCTGTGGGGAGGGTTTGAGTTTCCATCCAACTCTATACTACAAGCTTTCCAGTGGATCAAATGCGATTTAATGTTTTTAACATAGACCACAGCAGCTGAACTATGCATCCAATCGGTAATGAAAATGTTGGATACCCAAGGGTTGTCCAGATCCTGGACTCTCTTCCTGCGTTAGTGGGCTATGTGGATCTAGATCTTAGAATCGTGTATGCGAACAAGCTCATTGAGACGTGGTATCAGCGCCCATTAGATGAGCTTGTGGGTATGCAGCTGAAGACGTTATTTTCGGCAGAACACTACCAAACGGTCGAAGGGTTGCTTGGGCAGGTGCTCGCCGGGAAAGAAGTAAACGAAGAGCGAGAGATCCAGTACCCTGATGGTGAGACTCGCCAAGTTAATCTAAATTACATTCCGGACAGTTCTAACGGGCAGGTTCTGGGTTACTTTTTTCTGGTTCAAGACGTCTCTGAACGAAATCGGACGCAGGATGCGTTACGCGCCATCAACGCGGAACTCGATAGACGCATCTTAGATGCGACTGCCGAGTTAGGACATCGTAACCAGGAACTGTCAAAAGAAAATCGGGCACGAGAAGAAAGCGAAGAGCGCTACCGTATTGTTTCCGAATTGATGTCCGATCTCATCTACGTTTATGACGTTGATGAAAACGGTGCGATGCGGCTTGTTTGGCATACAGGCCGTCTTAGTCAGGAATTTGGTCCCGGTATTGACGCCTCTGATTTCCGGTTCTGGCGACCAATCACACACGAAGATGATCTGCACATTCTAGACAGGCGAATCGAGACTCTCATGTCGAACAAGAGTTCGATAGACGAGTTTCGCGTTATTGATGCAAAGGGAAAGGTTCGGTGGCTACGGATCTATGGTCGGCCCCAATTTGATCGCGCTCTCGAACGAGTGACTCGAATTATTGTTGCTGCTCAGGACATTACTGAGGCACGCGAGGCTCAAGATGCGCTTGATCAACAACGAAAACGTCTACATCATGCTCTTGATTCCATGTCAGACGGGTTCATGCTGTTTGACGCTGAACATCGCCTGGTGGAATTCAATCAGCAGGTGGTAGAGATGTTCCCTCAGTCCGGTCAGGCGATTGAACAAGGGAAAACGTTTAGGGAAATTATTGCCACGAGCGTCAATGCGGGTGAGGTTATCTCTGATGAGATCGGTCCCGAACGATGGATCGAAGAGAGGCTAAGCTCATTTCCTAACGTCGACGAGGTTCACGATATAGAACTATCTGGAGGTCGATGGATACGATCTACGGATCGCGAGACCGCGGATGGTGGAGTGGTAAGTATTCGAACTGACATCACTGATGGCAAGCAGTCGGAAGCACAACGTCAGAAAAATGAAGCGGAACTCGCACACGTTTTGCGTCGCGCTTCGATGGGCGAAATGGCATCAGCGCTTGCTCATGAACTGAGCCAGCCGTTGGCTGTAATCGTTAACTACGCAAATGGACTTCTCAGACGCCTCGATACAGAACAGCACCCTCCTGCGGACCTCGGTACTGCTCTTGCTCAAATTCGAGATGCGGGTACAAGATCCAAGGACATAATCAGTCACGTGCGTGATTTCGTTTCTCGTAGGCAACCCCCCTCCCAGAAGGAATCATTTCAAGATATTGTTCAAGACGTATTTCAACTCCTCCATAGCCTCATTAAGCAGCATAACGTTCGAGCAGAAATGCGGTTTCCTGATGAAGGCGCGGACGTTCTCGTAAGCCGAATCGAAATTGAACAAGTCATGTTCAATCTATTGAAAAATTCAATCGATTCTTTTGCTCTGTCGGGTACTAAACCACCTCTGATTGAAGTTCTTGTCAAACCAGTCAACGACCGTTTCTACGAGGTGTTAGTAAAAGACAATGGACCCGGTATAGATGACTCCATAGCCGATGATATATTCAAACCGTACGTCACTAACAAGCTGACCGGACTGGGTATGGGTTTGTCTATCAGCCAAACAATCATTGAGGGTCACGGGGGTCGCCTGCACCTGGTGGAAACCGATGAGCCGGGGTGCTGCTTTCGATTCACCTTGTTACGCTACCCGCATGACTGACTCACCGTTCTGTGTTCACATCATTGATGACGATGACTCGGTTCGGGCATCAACGAGGTTTTTAGTCGAATCGGTCGATCTTGTCGGTATCGAGTATGCATCTGCTGATGCTTTTTTACAGGCCTACTCCGACAGAGGTCCTGGCTGCATAATTCTAGACCTGCGAATGCCCGGACTAAGTGGACTTGAAGCTCTCGATGTAATGAGGCAGCGGTCTATCCTAGAGCCAATCATCATTATCACTGGGCATGGAGATGTGCCTGTTGCGGTTCGAGCGCTTAAACAAGGGGTTTTTGATTTTCTGGAAAAACCCTGTAACGACAACATCTTAATTGAAACAATCAATCAAGCTATTAGTTTCGACCTATCGGAACGAAAGGTGAGAGAAAAACGCCAATCCATTCATACCGCCCTGGAGTTGCTGACTCCTCGTGAAGAAGAAGTGCTTAATCTTTTAGTCTCCGGCAAATCCAACAAGCAGGTGGCGGAGCACTTTTCGCTCTCCTCCAAAACTATCGAACGTCACAGATCTAGCATTATGCGCAAACTCGATGCCTCCTCTTTCGCACAGCTTGTTCGAATTGCTGCGTTGAAAGTCGAGTAGGCGCTAGCGCTGCTGTAAGTGTTCTCGACTGATAATTCCGAGTGAAAGTTGCCTCTATCTTTTCGCTAGCGCTTTACCTTCTCTTATTACTGGGAACAATTCGAGGCGGCGCCACCAGCCTCGCTAAATTTGTAGCGATCAACGATGTTCCAGCAATCAGCTATGCGATGTGGCAGGCATTAATCGCTGCACTTATCTTACTTGCTGCTGGCTTCTTGAAAACCCGACGTTTCCCATCATTCAGACAAGCGGGCATTCATTATTTGTTTTGTGGCACGGTCGGCGCATCCGTGCCAAACGTACTTTTTTTTATTGCCATAGAAAACATTAACGCAGGCGCAATGGCGGTGATCTTAACTCTGGGTCCGATCTTCACGTACGCTTTGCTCCTCGGCCTTAGCAGAGAAACAATTGAGCCGCGACGCCTTATCGGGCTTGCTTTTGGTTTTTTCGGAGGAATCCTGATCGCCCTTAGCGGTCAAGAATCAATTACTTCGCTTAACAGTTTTTACTTGATTGCTCTACTTTGTCCAGTTCTTTATGCGAGTATGAGCGTTTATGTAAGTTGTCGCATATCTTCACCAGAGCATCCATTGTTGATGGCAGGCGCGACGCAACTGGTATCCTTTACGGTCCTCTTGCCCATAAGCCTTGCCACGCAGCAGGTTCATCTTCTCTGGGTTACCCCAGACCTTACCGATGGTCTCATCGTTCTCCATGGAATCATCGGCGCAACTGCTTACGCTTTGCTTTTTAAGATAATTGATCTCGCAGGGCCTGTTTTTTACAGCTTCAGTAGTTACATCATCGCGATTACTGGCGTAATCTGGGGAATGCTGCTTTTTAGCGAACAGCTGACGCTGGCATTCATTGTCGCGACACTGGCGATCTTCTCGGGTCTCTACCTTGTAAATACGACACATCAATCTGTAAAAAGCGCTAATGACTAAAACAGGGGTGCACTCGCAATACTTGAACCGCCATCAATATGGAAGATCTGGCCCGTGATGTAGGCCGCCTCGGGCGACATTAAAAAATTGGCGAGATTCGCGATGTCTGCGGGGGTTGCAAATCGGCCAAGTGGAATCCGATCCAACTTCTGCTTTCGAATATCACTACCCACAGGATTATTCTGAAGAAAAAACTCTGTATCCACTGGGCCAGGCGCGATCGTGTTGACGGTAATGCCAAATTCCGCAAGTTCCAGCGCCCAAGTTCTCGAAACACTTGCCAAAGCTGCTTTTGCACCGCCATAAGCGGTTCGGGTCGGAGCCCCAAGAATAAGTTCAGTCGAGATGTTGATAATTCTGCCCTGCCTAGATTTTTTCATTGCCCCACTGCAATATTTTGCGCAGAGAATCGCGGAGACCAGATTAGTTTCTATCACTCGATCCAAAGTCTCAGAAGTAACATCTTGGAGCAGTTCTGGACCTGCTAGACCAACGTTGTTGATCAGATTCACCACCGGCTTTTCTTTAGTGAGCCACTTAAGAAAGGCTGTCAAAGCTTCCCTGTCAGCAACATCCACTTCATAAAACTCGCCCGGGAACTCTTTACTAGGGAGTTTTCTGGCAAGACCGATAACGTTGAATCCGGCACCGGCTAATCGCTCAGCGCAGGCCCGCCCGATACCCTTACTGGCTCCTGTCACCAGCGTGAACTGATCATTCATGATGGGATCTTTCATTGTGTTTTTGGACCTCTGTCTATCTGGTTTCTCGGTGGGCGACCAGCCAGAATGTCCAGAAGATTATCTCTCACGTTTTTGGCGACCGCTTCCTTAATATCATTTTCTCCAAATCCCGCCACATGAGGTGTCTGCAGAACATTATCCAGTGA
>CAXRCG010000010.1:0-3087 GCA_964228885.1 Pseudomonadales bacterium
AAAGTAGTCATTTTCACCGCTTCGCGAGTCGGTGATAGATACCAATGTCAGTGAATCGCGCAGTGACCAGGTCAAGCGCACGCCGACGCCGGCGTCTTTATTTTGCTCATAGTTTGGCTGGTTAATGGCAAAGCGATCCGGGTACTCAACACCCGGTTGAGCCGGATTGGTAAGGATGCTCACCGCGCTGGTGTAGTTTGTCTCGGCATCACCCTTATTGTATTTAATGAGCGCTTCGAGGTTGTCAGAAATATCCCACCGAGCCGATAGACGCAGTACGTCGCTCTCGGTATACATTTCTTGACCGCTGTTTACCTCGGTCCACATACCCTCCCACTTTTGCTTTTGATAGGCGAGGCGCAAGGCAAAAGAGTCATTCAGCGCCCAGTTTCCAACCAGTTCATATCGACGCTGACCTTCGTCACCCATCGACAAACCAAGGTGGAGCTCATCTTCATCACCTGGCTTATTTGTCACCAGACTGATTGCACCCGCGGCCGCATTTCGTCCAAAAAGCGTACCCTGGGGACCCTTCACCACCTCGATGCGATTGATATCGAAAAAATTAGTTGTCGCAAAAATATTACGGCCCACGTAAGCGTCATCAATAAACACCCCGACTGAAGGTTCCGAACCAATAGTCCAGTCGTTGCTTCCAATACCGCGAATGGCCCAGGTGTTCGTCGCCAGACCATAATCAGCACCACTTAAACCAGCGACCATCGGAATGACCTCGGTAATCGTACTGACGCCTGTTTGCTCAAGCAGCTCTTCATTGACAGCACTAATCGCAATCGGGACTTCCTGCAGGCTTTGCTCACGCTTCTGAGCCGTAACCAACACTTCCTCGAGTTGTGCGAAAGCGGAATTCGCTACGAACAACGCCGCGATAGCGATAGAAAGTCGTTTTTTATTGATATTTTTCATGGTCTTATCTCCTTGCAAGGGAAAAGTATGCTGGGGTAAGTGCATCCCCCATCTAGACGCCGATAGACGCTCTCAAGTTAGGGGAGTGGCCCTCCCAAAGGTGTTCGTTCACGCCTGAAAACGGCGAGCATGACGAGCACCAAAATGAGGAGAGGTATAAACGTGATGCCAAACACAATCTCGATATCGGCAGCGCCAATCACGCCGGTGAGTAACAAAATCAGAGCGAAGTGAAAGCCCAGGCCAAACAGGCCCAGTGACACAGCTGCAATGGTTGAAAGTCTGTCTACACGGTCTACCGCGCCCATCATCAGGACGGCAAAAAGTGCGTAGAGCCAAAACCCGAGGTAATCGAAAGAGGTATATAGAGAAAAGGGTATGGACACGTTCAATAGCGGGAGCAGTGTTCCAGCCATTTCGGAACCCGAGCCCCCTGTGACGGATGCCTCAGTTAACATCGGTATCGTCCAGATTGCCATGAACTTGGGAATTGCAAATGCCATGGTTGCCATGGCCACTGCACCAACAGCGAGGATGACCCGCAACGGCGCGACGTGGCGTGCGCGCAAAGCAATAGCAAGAAAGAAGCCCGAAAGACTTAGCATTGCGATGATCTGATTCACCCAGCCCGCGACAAATGACCCCATGTTTTCAGCGAGCCAAGCCAGCCTCTCGGTGTCCGTGGCATTTGCTCCAGCGGGCGCATCCAAAGGAAGTAGCGCGGCCGCAAAACCTGTGAGGATGCACAGAATGACCGTGACAAAGCCGAATTGATTAAGACTGCGATCAAACGATGCATCAACCGTAATATTTGACGTGGTGCTCTGCATTTATTCTTATTCTCCGTATCCTGTTGGACCTTTTCTGAGCCGGGATAAAGGCTTTTACATGTCATGTGACAGGTTATAACATGTCATTTGACATGCTGGCAAGGTTGACCAATGAGCTACAAAATTACGCGCAGGGATTTAGTCGGGGGCATCGCCATCGGTGCCGGAGGACTGCTGCTCGGAGGATGCGACAGAAAGTCGACTTCGCCGTTGGAAACAGCAGCACTTCCTACCCCTCACTCGAGAAACTATTCTGGCTACTACCCACCCACAGAAACGGGTATGCGTGGCAGCCATGAGGGCTCCTACGAGGTTGCACATGCTCTGAGTTGGCAAGGGCAAAAGCCAAGTGCTTATCGGTCACTGGACGAACACTACGACCTTGCCGTTGTGGGCGCAGGCATGAGCGGCTTAGCCGCTGCGCACTTCTATCAGAAAAAAATGGGGCCTAATGCGCGGATCCTTATTTTGGACAACCACGACGATTTTGGCGGGCATGCAAAACGCAATGAGTTTCATCAAGACGGTCGGATGATGGTGAGCCTTGGCGGTGCTCAGAATATTGAATGGCTATCTTATAGCGATGAAGCAGCTCAACTGATGAGCGATATTGGTATCAATGAGGATTTCCTCGATCTAATGGCCGAGCGCACCGCCACTGACGTGGCTCTGGTGGGGAATCTGGAGGCCACCACCGGTGTGGCACTTCCCGGGGAGGCCGGTCACGTCATGGTAGGCGGAAATTGGAATAGTGTGATGTTTGGCGCGGACGGCTACGACGAGGTCATTGCATCCCTTCCCCTACCGGAAGACGAGAAGATGAAACTCATTGCGTTCTGGGGGGGCAAGCAAGATTTTTTAGATGAGCTGTCCATGAGCGAGAAGTGGGACTACATCACCTCGGTAAGCTATAACCAATATCTGATAGATAAGGTGGGTTTGTTACCCTCTACCCTACCCATACTCAATGCAATCATCCTCCACCTCACTGGCATGTCAGGTTGGAATCTAACGGCTGGAGAAGCCATCCTAAGCGGCGGAAGCGGTATTAAGTCGATGGGGTGGTTTGGTAAGGCCACAGCCAAACTAGGCGGCGCCTTTCTCGACAGTCTTCTGTATACACGCATGTTTCCTGACGGAAATGCGTCGGTAGCTCGCCTACTGGTCCGACACTTGATTCCCCAGGCAGCACCTGAGGCCACGGGCCCGGAAAATATCGTCGCAGCGCGATTCAACTACGACGCGCTGGACCGGGAGAACCATCGGGTGCGGCTGCGTCTTAACAGTACTGTGGTTGGGGTCAGAGAATTGCCTTCGTCGAGAGTGGAAG
>CAXRCG010000011.1:0-25436 GCA_964228885.1 Pseudomonadales bacterium
GGAACATACTTTTGGCCGCGCGGAATGAGGGGCTGGGTGGCACCCTAACAACCTTTATCAGCGGAAACGAGCCGGCACTGCAGCGCCTGTTGGGCGCGCCACCGGAAATGGCATTTGCTGCCATGATTCCCTTGGGCAAACCCATCAAGCAACTCACCAAACTGAAACGCAAACCGGTTGATGACTTCGCCGTACTTGAGCATTGGAGCGGTGAGCTATTGGGTGAATAACGAGAAAGCTATTTGCCCTGCCATTGCGGAGACCGTTTCTCCGCAAATGCGCGCGGACCTTCAAGGGCATCTGCGCTTTGCTGGCGAGCAACTTCGCCATCGTATCGCGTGTAAAAAGCCTGTGCCAAAGGATGATCGAGTCCCTTAACGGCAGCTTCCTTAGTTGCCCTTACCGCCAGTGGTGCACATCTGAGGATATCATCGACATATCCCTGCACCGTATCGGTAAGTTCGTTCGCCGGCACCACCTCATTGACCAAGCCAAGCTGGAAGGCTCTCATGGCAGACATGTGTCGTCCGGTTAACAAATAGCCCATCGCTGGTTTGAGACCAATTTGACGGGGTAACCGATGCACACCAGCGGATCCTGCGATCAATCCTCTGCGCGGCTCGGGTAAACCAAATGCTGCATGGTCTGCCGCCACAATGATGTCACAAGCCATTGCAATCTCGAGGCCACCACCCAAAGCGTAACCATTCACCATCGCTATTAACGGCTTTTTAAAATGCCAACGCTCAATAATGTGTTTCGTCTCTTGCGCCAATTGCCGCCACTTGGCTAATTGCTCACTGGTCGCGTTGCGTTCCATCGCCCGGTGTTTCAAATCAGCCCCGGCACAAAAGGCTTTTTCACCCGCACCAGTAATCACGGCGAGCCAAATATCGTCATTTTTTTCAACTTCATTCAAATGTTCCGATAGTTGCCAACGCAGCTCTGGGTTTATCGAGTTCATCGCGGCAGGACGGTTCAGCGTGATCCAGGCCACCTTGTCTTTCACTTCAAACTGCGTTGTTTCTGTCGTAATCATTCTTCCTCTCCGGGTTGCGGTGTCGGCTTTATTAAATAATAAGCATATACGCTGTACACACGGGGTACCAATGGGATATATCTACTGACCTTAATTACGAGGAACAGCGGTTGGACAACAATCAATATATTGACACAGGTAACAAACCGGCCGCTCTGGATGTAGAGAATCGCGCTGATGGCACAATAATACTCAGCTGCCCTTATCCTTTACCTGAACCCCTGCAAAGCACCGCGCATTTGTTTATCGAAAGAGCGACACAGTTTCCTGCAAGAACTTTGATTGCGGAAAAAGACCAAGCAGGCGAGTGGCAACACCTAACTTATGGAGATGCCTTACATGGTACACGGCGCGTCGCGCAGTGGCTTATTAATCATGGAGGGTCAATAAATGCACCGCTTGCGATCATTTCAAATAGTTCAATTCGACATTTCCTTATGGCTTGGGGCGCCATCATTGCGCGGGTACCCTACGTCCCAGTCAGCTACTCCTATTCCACTATTCTAGGTGCATATCCAAAATTCAGCGCGGTTCTTAATACTGTCAAACCAAAGTTCATTTTTGCTGAATACCTCGCACCTCACTTAGATGCACTGGGGAATATCGACACCAATGGAATACATCTTATTTCGGCAGATACGGAGAACGAAGCCTGCGATCATCTCCCGTTCGATTGGACAAATTGGCAGGCATTGCTTGATACAATGCCCACCGTTGATGTCGATAATTCAGTCGACAAGATTGATCACAATACCATTACCCGCTACATGTTCACCTCTGGCTCAACTGGCATGCCCAAGGGCGTGATACATGACCACGGTATGTCGTGCTATCAACTCGCTTCGGGCAGTGCCGTAAGAAACCGGTCTGGCGGTGAAAAAGAGATGAGAGTGCTAGACTGGATGCCTTGGAGCCACGTTGGTGCCGGCGTCATGCGTATTGCCAACATACTGGAAGAAGCCGGCTCTGTGTACCTTGACACCGGCAAACCGACGCCAGAAGATTTTCATAAAACAATCGCAAATCTTCGTGAGGTAAAACCAACCCAGTATCAGGGCGCGCCACTTGGCTGGTCGCGTATCATTGACACGCTTGAGGCTGACGATGGTTTTGCATCAAACTTCTTTAAGAACCTAACATCGGCACAATTTGGATCGGCAGCAATGCCAACCGCACTGTCTAACAGGTTGCACAAACTAACCGAGAAGTATCTCGGCAGTCGAATTCCCCTGGGAACCGCTTTACTTTCAACGGAGGTGAGTGTCGGCATAAATCGTTACTGGACCAGCGAGAGCCCTGACGTTGTGGGACTGCCTACTCCAGGGGCGAAAGTAAAGCTGATACCGCTAGCGGACAAGTATGAAATACGCATCAAATCCCGAGGCGTTACGCGTGGTTATCTGAACGAACCCGAGAAAACGGCTGATTCCTTCGATGATGAAGGATATTTTAAAATGGGAGACGCTGTTCGTTTCGCCGATGAATTAGAACCTTTAAAGGGACTTTGTTTCGCTGGGCGCGTCGCAGAAGAGTTCAAACTCAATTCAGGTACCTGGGTTTCGGCAGGCACGCTTCGCGCCGAGGCAGTTTCCGCAGCCTCACCCTATATCAGAGATGTTGTCGTATGTGGCCTTAACGAGGCATTTGTCGGCTTGCTTATTTGGCCGAGTATCGAAGCTTGCGCCCGCCTTCTGGACAACGAAAACCCTGAACAAGTCAGTATTCAAACCCTCATTTCTTCGCCGCGAGTCAAAACAAAAATCAATGAAGGTCTCAGGGCGCACAACGCCGCAAATCCGGGTTCATCAAAGTACATTCGCCGGTATCTGTTGCTTTCGGAACAGCCGAATCTAGGCGCTTATGAGATAACCGATAAAGGATATATCAATCAGGGGGAAGTCCAGAGGCGACGTGCGAAAGACGTGAGTCGATTATTTACACAAGTTCCGGACAGTAATGTCGAACAGCTAGAGAACTGATGATCGATAATGCCTAGTGAAGGAGATGTTTTGGCATGGATGAGCACCACGCACTTACTGATGGCCCACTAAGCGGCATCCGAATTCTGGATCTGTCACGGGTGGTGTCGGGTCCGATGGCCGCTGTGATTTTGGCTGATCAGGGCGCCGACGTCATTAAAGTTGAACCTCCGGGCTGGGGAGATGGCATTCGTTTTCTTGGCGCAAGTCGCAATGGGCTGAGCGCTATCTTCTCTTTGATCAATCGCAACAAGCGCTCGATTGCCATCAACCTCAAACACCCCGAGGGCGCCGATGTCGTCAGGAAGCTTGCCGTCAGTGCCGACGTGGTCATGCAGAACTACAGGCCTGGCAAAATTGAGAAACTAGGCTTGGGTTATGACGATTTGAAAGCAGTAAACCCTGATTTAATCTATTTATCCATCAATGGCATGGGTGAGTCTGGTCCATTGTCAGACCAGAAGGTTTACGACTATGTCATTCAGGGAATCTCAGGCATCACCGATGCCCAAGCAGAATTTAACACCGCGAATTATGCGCAGGACGATGAAAGTCTCAATGGACAGAAAATGGTCAGAAGCATTATTTATGACAAGGTGACCGCCCTGACAGCGGCCCAGAGCATCACCGCTGCTCTGCTCGTTAGGGAACGCGGCGGGCCGGGACAGCATGTACGATTGTCAATGTTAGACACCGGCTTGTATTTCAATTGGCCGGACCTAATGTGGAACCACAGCTTTATCGGAGATGATGTAGAACTATCCGGTGATCTTGCTGACACCTACGATGTACACAAAACTAAGGACGGCGCGGTGGTCGCTCATCACCTTGGCGCCGATACAACGCCTTATTCTACTGACCAATTAATGGAAATATTGGCGACAAACGATATCCCGGCCAGCAGAGCGAATAAACGACATGAAGTGATGGCGGACCCACAGGTGGTTGCCAGCGAGATTCTCACAACCGTTGAGCATCCGCGAGGAGGCAAAATGGTGCTGCCCAGAGCACCTGCACGATTTGAAGGAACACCTCTGACTCAACGGCACCACTCACCCGAGGTGGGTCAGCACACTGCCGAAATACTCGAAGAACAAGGTTTCACCATGGAGCAAATCATCCACCTTGCACGCTCCGGCGCGATTGGGTAACCACAAATTCTCGTTTCGTGCCTCAACTCTTAAAATGAAATGGCGGGCTGCATCTCCTGGGCATGGGTAATCAGCAGCGGTGCCTACCGGCTTTGCAAAAACTCCCTGATGACCCGGTTTACTTCGTCAGGCTGGTCATAATGGAGCATATGCCCAGCACCGGCAATCACAACCGAACGCGCATCGCCGAATAATTGCACCCGACGACTCAATTCTGATTGATACCAGTCTTCAGAAATAACGCGATCGAATCGCCCATTGAGCCAATAGGACAATCCATTATCCCCGGTCACTATCAGGGTCGGACAGGTAATGAACTGCATCAGCGTCTCACTTTCCTGATGAGAAAAAGTTTGCCAGACCATATTGACGGTTGGATCCCATTTCCAGCGTATCCCGCCATCGGGATGAGATTTAACGCCTTCAGCGACCAACTTTTCTGCCAGCTCATCGCTAAGCCCTGGATTGTTGCGACACAGTCGTTGCCGCGCTTCTGTTCGATCTGCCATCGGCTTCAGCCAGTTAAACTGATCGACTACGGTATTTAGCCCATCGTGCCAGCGATCGCGACCTTCTAGCGCACTTGGGGGGTTCTGGTCAGAAGGCGGCCCCATACCGTCTAGCAGCACTAGCGCCTCTACTTCTTCCGGGTAACTGGCGGTGTATCGCGAGAGAACATGACCACCAAGGCTGTGACCAATGAGAATCGGCTTCTGAACGTTACACTCGCACACAACCGACCGGACATCTGCGACAAACTGAATCATTGAGTAGCCGCCACTACTGCAGCTTTCCCCATGTCCCCTCAGATCCGGCAGAATAATCCGATATTCCGGATCAAAGTGCTTCGCCAGATCAATCATGCTATGCGCATGGTCTCGCATGCCATGCAGCAATATTACCGTTCTTGAACTTTCATTCCCGGATACCAGTACAGACAAATCGCCATCCGGCCTGGCGACGCTGATTCTTCTGTAATTACGCAATGACACGTTCCTTTTGTATGAGCACCCTAAGACATCAGGGCTTGGCGCGAAAAGTATAGCCTCCTAGTCACGATATCCCACTTCTTAACCAGAATAATTACAATCTGAATACTCGCTAATTAACCATGCCAATGTGGCGACACCATCACCATGACAATCGTCTCACAGTTGCTTTGCGTTTTTGCGAACGCGTCGATTAATATCGCTGCTAACCCGCCGCTTTTGCGGGTGCGAGATCATGCTGCTTCTATGATAAATTGATGCGGGCGGCCGATTTATTCCGCGGGTAGTCGTGATGCCCTTACAAACAATGATCACAATTTTGCGGTAAGCCACGAAGTAGTGATGCCTCTGCCGTCTCTTATTTTGATACCAAAACTTTTAGCCTATGCGAGTTGTTATCATCCTCTTCAGACTCCAGTCTGATCAGCAAATCCTGTTTGCCGTCTCCATTGAGATCCAGAGACTCAACCAAGTCCGGATCACGGGGCATCTGAACAGACACTTTCTTCGCCCTTCGTTCGAACAATTTACTATTACTAACACCATAGAAGATTTCCAATCTATCCCGTCCATCCTGAACGACAAGATCCTCCTGGCCATCCCCATTGATATCTGAAATCAATACAGTAGGTAGAAAAACATCACCACTCGACATATTAAAGGTCGCTGTCACCTCCCTGTGGAGGTTAGGCTTTTCAGGATATATTCCATCTGCCATTTGATAAAAATCGAGATTGATTGCAATAGATCCTGTGAGTAATGCACGAATTATTTTACCTATGCCAATTTCGACGGATGAAACAATGATATCAAGCTGACCATCGTTGTTAAGGTCCTTTTCTTCGAGGTCAAATTGAATGCCCCGACTTCGGATGCTGGATGCGGGTTCCAGCTGAAAATCTGGCACCATGTATGCTAAGTCAGACCCCGAGCGATACAGGCCCGCACCGGTGTGAATATTGTAGGTCGTGCTCTTTTTCAATACGCCCTGACTTTTAACAGCAAGTGTAACGAGTTCAGGAATACCATCACCGGTAAAGTCCTTCAATTGGAAAAGCGCCTGCTGCTGCGCATCGGACTGGTCTTCTTCACCCATCCGCATCGACACGCCTTCATAACCTTCCGCATCGAACACCACCTTCGGTGAAAACTGAATAGGCTCATCTGTAAACGTTCCGTTATCCAATTGCTGATAAACCATAAATTTATCAACCACCCAGAAAACCAGATCCGTTCGACCATCGTTGGTAACATCAACATGATAAATTTTTCTAGCCTGGTACCACGGGTTGTCTCGGAAGGAGATATCCATAATTGGCGGAGCGTTAAGGCTGATCCCGTCGTCGAAAGCACCATTTTGATTTTGGATATAGACCTCGTAACCCTTAAAACTAGGAATAATAAAGTCATCCAGGCTGTCACCATTTAGGTCTCGGACCATATCAAGCTTTGGGATCTTCTGATCAACGGGTCTATTGTAAATAGAGGTAAATTCAACCAGAAGTCTGGTCTCCCCGGTTCGAGGGTCCAATTCGACTGCAGAACCGGCATAGAAAACCACCAACATATCTCGACCGACAGTCGCCGCTATATCGAGAAAAATAACGTCCTCTGTTAACGCTAATTCGTAAGCGGCGTTATCAGGGTAAAAACCCTCCTGCATTTCGAACAGCTGCAAGGACTTTGTATTGTTTTTCGCGGCGGTAGCGACAACTAAATCCGCCGCCATGGCATCTTTCAAGTAGGCGGGAAGAATTGATTGATCGAGTCCCGGCTGGGTTTGAAGATTGGATTCGTAGAAAGGTCCGTTTTCACGAGAATTACCCGGAAACGTCAAGGGATTGGTGACAGCGCCTTGGTTCAAGTCAGCAGCTTCTGCAAATTCTACTGAGATAATGGAAAGCCCAAAGTAGAAAGCTCCCAGCATATAGGATACAAAATGACAGATGTTAAGCGGCAAATTCGTAACCATAGTAACTGGCTATCGCTAGCCCAGCAGCAACACTTGTAAATGGATCATGCTCTGTCACCTTTCCAGGAAAGCGAGACTCAAGTAGCCGTCTTACAGCAGCGATTTGCGAGGAACCACCTGTGCGGATGACAACGTCTATGTCAAACGCATCACAATTCGCACGCTCCAGCACTTGATCAAGAAGCAAATCTATCTCCGTTAACATTCCAGTCATCATTTTCTCAAAAAGACTGCGGTTGAAAGGAATAGAGATATCCAATTCGGGTATATCCAGAATGGTTTCTTCTACACTCGAAAGCACTGCCTTTGCATCTTTGATCGCTTGGAACACAAGGTAACTATGATTGTGTGTAATGAGATCATCCAAACGTTCGAACTTTGTGGCAGCTTCCCCACCAGCACCGATACACTCAGCCAATTTTGCTCTGTAGTAGTTTTGATTCAACGTGTAGGTCACCGCCCAATTAAGCAATTTGTCTTCAAATTCATCGAAGGGGAATTCATTTTGAACCAGTTGCCCATCCCTGGTTCTAGACCATAGTTCTCCCTTACCAAGCAGCGGGAACAATAGCTCCTTAAAAATCAGCTGATCAATATGGTCTCCACCGAGGGATAACCCTGCCGTGGATAACACTTTAAAATTCAGCCCCTGAAATTCGATTACGCTTAGGTCGAGCGTGCCACCACCAAAATCAAGGGTGAGCACCTTGCCTTTTTCGTTGGAAACCGCTGTTACGGTTAAGTCACTTTCGGAAGCGCTACCAAACCGATCGTGCAAGTAACTTAGGGTTGCCGCTACTGGTTCTGGATAGAAATTGAGCCGCTGATAGCCAGCATAATCGGTCGCTTCTTTGAGGCGGGAAAACGCTACATCGTTACGAAATTCATTATTTCCCTCAAACACCACTGGATGACCGAAGTGAACATTCCCTAATGGTTCTGGAAGCAACGTTTCAAGCCTTTGGCGGATATGTAATAAGATCGGGGTAATCAGCGCGACCACTCTAAATGGTTTATCAAAAACCAGCAGCCGTTTTATACCCGGATTCCCTACCAATCGTTTCACGCCTCGAAACAAACGACCAGGCATACCACGATCAATTGTCGCTGCTCCGTAGACATTTTGGGTAGCAACTTCCGCTTGAGACTGTGGGTCATTCGCACTCGCTTCATTAATCAACAATTGCCCCTTGCCAATCACTTCCGGAGTAAGCTCTACAATTCGGTCACGGTTATCTTCAATATACTGTTCAACTGCGGTTTCACCAATCGATGTCTGGAGATCACGATCGATGTGGGTGGCCGTGGGCATAATGTTGCGACCCTCTTCGCCTTTGCGAGGTTCAAGCTCAATCAATTGAACATTGGCGCCGTCAAAACAGGCCGCCGCCGAGTTCGAAGTTCCAAAATCTATTCCTACACCGATCATAGCGTCGTCAATTCTTTCCGTTTGTTTGTCCACTGCTCGACCTAATTAGCGTCTCACTGTAGACGACTAAAGATAACCAAGCTGCGAAAGATAAGTCTGAAATACAAGTGTGCAAGGCGCTGTAATGTTGGCCTAATTTAAAGTTTACACTCTGGCATACGCCAAGGGTGGCGAGGTAAAGCCTAACTTCCTGGTTCAATGCCCATTGTTTCAAGCATCCTGCCAGTACTAGCAAGCACCCGATACCGCGCTAATTTTTCGGAGTACTGTCCTGAAATGTAAGCAACTCTCGCCCGGAGAAGCTCATTCTGAATATCGAGTAAATCGAGCAAAGTACGCTTGCCAAGCGACAACTGCTCGTTATAAACCACCAATACTTCCTCCGTCGACGTTACGTGGGCTTCTAGATACTCTAACCGTTGCAGAATATCCTGCAATTCATTCCAGACCAGCGTCACATTTTCTTCCACGGCTCTGCGTATACTTCTAACATTTTCTCGCGCCGCGAATTCGCGTGCTTCGGCTTCGTTCTCTCTCGCCTTATCGGCCCCGCCCCTAAACAAATTATAAGACATGCGAATAACCGCCGTCTCATCATTGTTTTCGCCAACAACGCCTTCCGTATCTACATTGCGTGAAGCACCAATTTCAAGGTCAAACCTTGGATGATAATTACCCCGTGCCTGCTTCCTGCCTGCAACCGCAGCCAGCAGATCTGCCTCAGCCGCTTTTAAGCCATGGTTGTTCATCATGGCACTCTGAAGGGCTTCGTCTAGCGTTCCTGGCAAGCCCTTGACTTCCAACGGTTCACTGAGTTCCTGCGGGTATTCACCCACAACTCGAAAGAACTCGGCATTGCCGTTCTTCACGTCACGTTCTGCCAGCAACAAATTGCTTTTAGATTGCGCGCGCCTTCCTCGGGTCTGGACCACATCAACCTTGGTACCTACCCCGCTGCCGAACCGTTCCTCAATTTTGTTAAGCGTCTGCTCATGCTGGTTAAGATTCTCCTGAGTAAGATCTACGATCTTTTTCCGTCGCAACATTTCGAGATAAACCTGAACCGCCCTAAGCGATACATTTTCCTGACTCGAGCCCAAGCGTGCCGCGGCTGAATCAATGAGCGCACTTTGTTGTTTAATCAGATTGCTTGTCGCAAAACCATCGTAGATAAGTTGAGTAACTTTAATACTCTTTTCCTGTCTGGTCAGGTCAATTTCGTTTAACGGAGTAGCCCGGGTAGTTGTATTATCAGAGTTCTCGTAACCGCCTGCGAGAACCAAGTCAACAGATGGAAGATAAGCGCCTTTAGCCTGCTTGTGAAGCTGTTGCGCGGCTTCAACACCATATTTACTTACGAGAATATCCGGATTGGTACGGAGTGTCATTTCTATCGCATCGGTCAAGGATTGCGCCGCGACTCCTATAGAAATGCAGCTGCCAACAAGAAACATACCGGCTTGTCTAATCAATTAACCACTCTCACTTTAGCATTGCTTTATTTGTAAACAATGTTACAACATACGAGGGAATATCAACACTTGGTAACCGGCAATTTCGCTCACTTTAATGCAATCAAATCGCCGCATTCAAACAACCCCGTACTTTAAGGTCATTTTTCGCTATTGCACCGTAAACCCGGCGGATTCATAGCTACCGACAATCATGAACGCGGACCAAACGTAAGGGTATCCCCATTCAGGAGAGTCAAGTAACGCCAATTGGGCATCTCTTAATGCCTCACGTGCCGGTTGACCGCCTAAGAGTCGGTCATAAAAATCAGTCATGAGCGCCTGAGTACCTGCATCACTCACTTCCCACAATGAACTGATCACCTCGGCAACACCCGCTTCCTGAAACGATCGTCTCAGGCCATAAACACCCTCCCCCTCATGTATTTCACCAAGACCGGTTTCACAGGCAGAAAGCACGACCAATCTGGTGCCCGAAAGGTTTAACCCAAGGACCTCAAGCGCGGTTAACACGCCGTCATTGGCTGTGTCGATGTCACCTAAAAACTGCGCATTAGTGTTGATCCCGGCAAAAGCCAGTCCCGCACGGAGTAATGGATTGTCACCCGGGGGGGGCACCTGCAAGTCGGCGCCTCGTTGTAACTTCAATAGCCGCTTCCGAAGATTGTCATCGGCTTCCAAAAAGAACCCGTGTGTCGCCATGTGCAATATTCGCGGTGGTTGATCGAGATTCAGGAGCACCTGTTCCTCCGCCTGACGACCAAAGAACACTTCTCTCGCGACATTGTTTTCGGCGACCTGGTCAACGATGATCCGACCTTCCTGCTCGGCGCCGGGCAACGGCGCAAAATTCAATCCTCGCAAACCAGTGCCAGCGCCGCGCAAGCCTTGCTGCAGAGACGAAGCGCGTTTTCCCAGGGCAACACTCATTTCCTCTTCACTGACCACGTCTTCAGAATCGTAGTCCGGACCTGCAAGCACCACGTATTGACCGTCAGCCAAGCGGTACTGGTTGGGCAACAGGTCTCGGGCGCTGGACAATATATGCACATCTAACGCTTGGATTAAATATTCTTCTTCCTCCGTGACAATCGCATTAAAAGGCAGAATATTGAGTGTGCCATCTGGTATCAGGTACACGTAATCAGAATCGGCTATCACTTCTTGGATAGGTTGCCAGATTAATTCGTAAGCGATAAGACCTATTTCAAGCTGTTCATCCTCATCGGCACTGTCATCCTGAATGATCGTTCGATATTCGATAATAATGTCTTCAATAGCCTTGCGGTTGTCATAGGAAACGAGTTCGTATCTCACCTGGTCGCCTTCTTTTACAGCGACGCCGGCTACCAGCTTTGCTTCCCCTTCGTCCTCGTAAACCAGAAAGTCCACGAGCGCGTTACTTTCCACCAGCACACCTTCGAGAGCGGCAGCGCTCACCTGCGCGATCGAGGTTCTGTAGCGAACGCTTTCCCGGCCAAGCTGACCTTGGAGCTCATTGACCTTTTGCTCAAGGTTATAAAGTACCTCAACATGGTTGTCTTTAGTTTCAGCCGTTGGTCCAGATAGTGTTCTGGCCGCCAGTTCTTTACGGGCCATTTCCAGTTCAATCGCAATAGATCTCAACTTTGGATCGTTAGATAGCGTCGCTATTTGCTGAATTTCTGAGGTTACCTTTAACAAGAGTCCTTTACGCTGAATGCTCGCGTCAATAATTTTCTGGCCCCGGTTAGGCGAATCAATTTTATTGAGCAATGAGATGTAGTCATTGAATTCAGGACGGTGCAAACGAATATATCCTTCCCGCGCATTTTCACCCGTGACCCATAACATCCGGTCAAGAAATTCGCTGCGCCTCTGAAAACCTTCATCACGAAGATCTACAGCAGATGATAGTTGATTTGCGGCTTCTTTCACCTCAGCGAGCCCGTTGAGCGCTTCGAAGGTATAGTTATGAAGCGTACCGAGGATTTTCTCAGCAAGCGCCAGCGCCTCGGTTAACAACTGCTCTGCCTCTGGCAGCCTGCCTTGATCGAGGTATACAGCACCGAGGTCGATCATTGAACGAATGCTATCCAGATGTTCTTTGCCCAGCACATCCTGACGACTTTGCAACGTTTGACTAATGACTTTTTCGGCTTCGTCTAACTGATTCATTTTATGGTATACACGGCCGAGGTTATTGTTCGCCTTTAGCGTTTTCTGATGCTGGGCGCCAAGTGTATTTCCCCATCTGGCGCTTACATCGGAGAACAGCGGCGCTGACCTCTCAAAATCCTCCATCAACATATAGAGGAAAGCCAAATTATTTTTTACAGCAATTGTATCCGTGTGATTTTCACCATTGAGCTGCGTCATAACGTCCAAAGAACGCTGATAAAGCGGCTCAGCTTCACGGAAATTACCTTGGCTTTCATGCAAAAGCGCGAGATTGTTTCGGGCACGCAGCGCATTCTGATTTTCTTCACCGTAGGTTGCCAAATACTTCTCGAGTGTCTTCTTCAATAACGGCTCTGCATCATCATAAAAGCCTGACTTCTCATAAATCTGACCGAGGTTGTTCATCGATACCAGTGTTGAGGGATGTAACTCACCAAAATCTTTCATCAGTCCATGATAGGCTTCTTCAAAAGTCGCTTCTGCATCAGGTAATTTACCTGACGCCTGATAAATAGCGCCTAGCTCAAGCAATAGGTTGTATATGTTAAGCGGCTTATCAATCCAGTTGATCAGCGCATAGTCGAGCACTTCCTCAGTGACCAGTTCTGCTTCGTTTAACTTGCCTTGACTATTGAAGAGACGAGCGAGGTAACTCTTCGCTTGGTTCACAACTTCCAAATTCTGAGTTTCCAAAGCAGTCTGGATCACTCCCGAGAGTAAATTTGCACTCTCCTGAAAGCGGCCTTGCTGGTGATACACTTCCGCCAATTGGCTCATATTGCTGAGTAACGCACCATCAATATTCGTCTTAATGGCAGCCATTCGACCCACTAACATCTCAAAGGACTTTTCAGCCTCTGCTAACATCTGGTCGCTCAACTGGGCAAGGGAGAGAGACTCAAAACAGGTCAATGTTTCATCGTGAAACAAACCATAATTTGATTCGAGATCTCTGCAAAGTGCATCTCGCATTGCAAGTGCCTCAACATGCTGCGCTGCTTCGTTAGCGCCGTTTATCAACCCGTACCGGGCCGAGATGGTGTATTGGTGGCTAGCGCCGAGGGTTGCCTCAATTGTGCCGGCGATCATTTCCCGCATAAACGCTGCTTCTTCAGATAGCCCAACAGCTAAATAAAGCTCTGCAATCAGTTCCTGTATTTCTAGCGTGTTCGGATGTTCCGCACCTAGCAATAACTCTGCGGTATTCAACGCCTGGGTATAATACATTTCAGCCTGTTGAGCCGCGCCTGACTGGCGGTAAACAAAACCTAGGTCTCGGTTGGCAGAAATTGTGAACCAGTGATTCGGACCAAAAACGTCTGAAACGATGCGCAGCGCTGCTTCTTGAGCGCCGATGGCGCCATCAACATCGCCGTTATTGAGTGCTGCCGAAGACTCTGATGACATGATTTGCCAGTTTTCGACTGCTGACGCTTGCTCTTGGGTGTACTCGCTAACAGCTTCAAAACGTGCGGCCATTTGCTCGGGTATCTGCTCGTTAATAGCCGAAATCTGCTCGTGAACCTCGTTGGCACCCGCTTTATTACCTCGACTTACTAATAGATTAGCTTGCTGAACCAATGAATCCAGCGCGAGATCTGACATACCTATAACTAATGCTAAATCGGATATACTGCCTAACAGCTCAACATTTTCAGCATCCAGCGCCAAGGCCGCTAGATAAGTTTCTAGCGCTTGCTCAACATCACCGCTACCAAGCGCAGATTCCGCGTCCCGCTGGAGTTCGATTATTGCCTCATCATTCTGCGCGTGTACATCATGCGGAAAAGTGATGCTGATTTGAGCAACTACTGACAACACCAGAGAGCAGGCAACGGATTGAATTCGACTTGTCATATCCCAGATGGTCCTAAATCTAATTAAGTTGGGTGTTTGTCTGCGCATTGTATGCCTTTTAACAGAAATTGTGTGCATGGGTTTAGCCGCAGCCGATTAAAGATAGGCGCTTGAAGACAACTGGTCGCGATTGGTCGGTTTTTAGACGCATCAATACTGGTAGCAACAGTCAGTCGATGCTACATTGCAGTAATCGTCTTCCCGCGAGAGTGCAAGTTTTTGTTAGGAATTACTCATCACCAATTGATTTAATTTCCTTTTTCAAAAAAGAAAGTCCGATTCTATCAATCCTCGGATTTGTAAAACGGATGTGCCTTCTGTGCGAAGGGACTCCGGAAAAATTTCAGTGAAACCAACAATTGAGGCTGTAGCGCTACATGCAAAGAATTCCACTGCAACACCCGGCACAAAAATGCAGCGGGTTCGCACACTATTTCGGTCGATTTCTCATCAAAGTATTCGGCTGGAGGGTTGAAGGCGGTGTACCCGAGAACAAACATATGCTGATCATCGCCGCACCTCACACTAGCAACTGGGATGCATTGTTTCTGCTGGGCGCTGCTTATTCTTTCGGCATCAAGGTAAATTGGCTGGTAAAGAACAGTTTTTTTGTCCCTGTTCTAGCGCAAATGATCACCTACTTTGGCGGTGTGCCCGTCGACCGCTCCAGAGCAACCAATATGGTCTCGCGGCTCGCAGATCAAATTCGGAACTCTGACGGAACAAATCTCGTTGTACCGCCCGCGGGTACGCGTTCTTACACGGAATACTGGAAGTCCGGTTTTTACCGTATTGCCCTAGAAGCAAACATACCCGTGGTTTGCGGCTATCTTGATTACGACCGAAAAGTTGCAGGTCTGGGACTTACCTTTGAGCTAAGCGGAGAAGTGAAAGCGGACATGGCACGGATTAGGGAATTCTACGAACCGCTGGTGGGCAAATACCCTGATCAGAAGAGCAGAGTTTTACTCAAAGAAGAGGAAGAAACGCCCTCCAAGCGCGCGTAGCAATGGCCACAGGGATGCTAGCTTTGATAGCGGCGCTCGCTACTTGCTATCGACGTAAAGCTATTGTTAAACCAGTTAGATCTCACCACATCATTACGATTAAAAGCCACAAGCACTCTAGTCGAATACAATCACGCTTCTCGCAAGTGCACCCGTCTTCATGTCGGCAAACGCTTCGTTAATCTGTTCTAACTGAATCCTCTTAGAAATCATCTGGTCGAGATGCAACTTGCCCTGAAGATAGAAATCGATAAATCTGGGCATATCGATCCTGAATCTGTTTGATCCCATAAATGATCCCTGAATCTTGCGTTCCTGAAGAAATGCAGCGCCCATGAGTTCGATTTTGGTGCCAACGGGAATCATGCCGATGATGGTTGCCGCTCCTCCAGCGCGCAGCATATTAAATGCATCTTCCGCTGTCTGCTTCAAGCCTATCGCCTCGAATGAATATTGAACGCCACCGCCAGTTAATTCCATGACTTGTTGGACTGCATCGCCATTGCTGCCGTTTACAATATCTGTCGCGCCAAACTCTTTAGCCATGGCAAGTTTTGAATCAACCATGTCAATAGCAATGATTCTGCCTGCACCTGCAATCGCGGCACCGTTGATACACGATAAGCCAACACCACCACAACCTATCACAGCAACGGTGCTACCGGGCTCTACGGCAGCGGTATGAAATACTGAGCCAACACCGGTTGTCACAGCACAGCCCAGCAACGCTGCTCTGTCAAGCGGCATGTCTTCTCTAATTTTGACAAGCGCATGCTCGTGAATGAGCATTTGTTCCGCAAAAGATGATAAATTAGCAAATTGATTAACCTGAGCGCCTTCCTGTGCCAATCTTGGTTCTTCATCTTGATCACGACGAACCTCTGCGCTTGCACACAACGACATGTGCCCGGTCAGACACTGCTCACAATGCCCGCAGAAAACGGAGAGGCAGGTAATGACGTGATCACCCGGCTTGACATAGGTAACGTCTGAGCCCACTTGCTCAACGATACCCGAGGATTCATGCCCCAACACCATGGGTGTCTGCGCTGGATATAGTCCTTCAATGAAATGTAAATCACTGTGGCATACACCCGCAGCGGCTGTTCTTACCAGAACTTCCCGGGGTCCCGGCTTAGAGATACTGATGTTTTCAATCTCTAGCGGCTGCCCTACTTCTCTAAAAATTGCTGCTTTCATATTCACGTTCCCCTAAATATTAAGTTCAAGTGTATGCCGATATCAAAATAGTCTCAGAATATGGATCAGGAATCACTCTTTTTCGAGATATTCCAGTACCAGATAAGTCATGACTTTACCGCCCAGAGGTAATGCGCGCTTCTTCGCGATAGGGCATCGTAGATCATTAGATCCATGGATCTCATCTTTCGGGTCTAAAACTAACCCAAACCGGCAACGCGCTGGCATTTAATGAATTTCTTTGTCACCTTTCCAGGCCTGTCTTAGCCTGTTGATATCGAATCCCGGCTCCCTTGCAGCAGAGATGATGACTGCTTCCTGCGCCGCAATTTTTTCTGCCGCTGATTTTACCTCGCCCGCAACCTCAATTGGGATGACAACAGCGCCATGCTGATCAGCGTGAATAAGATCGTTGTGTTTGACCTTCATACCCATCACCGTGACATCAAGGTTAAACTCAACGACATGAATATATGCGTGAGAGGGGGAAACACTACCTGCCAACAGTTGAAAACCAGGAGCGCTATCCGGTAGATCACGAATACTGCCGTTGGTAATGACACCGAGAGAACCTAATCCATGATGAATGCTCGTATTCACCTCTCCCCACCAAGCACCATATCCCGCATTTTCACCATCAATATCTTCGATGACATTGATCAGCGGCGCTGGCCCGGTACCCATATACTCATAATATTGATCATTCAGAATTTTGGCTTCGGCCGAAGAGAGATCAGAGGGTTTTAAGGCGCTAACGGTCGCGGTTCTCGCATATCCTACGATGGGCTCCATCTCTGGCCTTAAACAGAACAATGGACGCACGGTGTAGCCTTCTCCTCTGCGCTCAGGCACAACCAACTCCAGCGCATTACACACTGTGGGAGTATCCAGAGTCGCTAGTTCTTGCATTACATTTGGCGGTAAAGTACTTTCTGTCATATCGGTGCTCGTCGCTTGTTTTCGATGAAAGACTGGACCGTCAGGGTCCAATCGCGGTTTGCTGATACTATATCGCTGCACCCATTTTTATAAAAGATTGATCCGTATTATTTAAAATAACCCGCAGACAATTAGGCGAATGAAAAACAATAAATGAGGAATTTTGATGGATTGTCCCAAGTGCAAAACATTCATGGAAGAAAAAACCCTGAGCACGCTGCAAGGCGGAGTGACAGTCGATAGATGTACTCGATGCCAAGGCCTCTGGTTCGATATTGGCGAAGCAGAAACATTGAAAGACAAATGGATGTCTGACTATGTCGATAGCGGCGACCCCGAAGTCGGAAAACAACAAAATGAAATCAGGGATATTGACTGCCCTAGATGCGGCAAACGCATGGACCAATTGTCTGATCCTGTGCAGAAACACATCCAATATGAAGCATGCGCTGAACACGGCATGTACTTCGATGCTGGAGAGTTCACTGACTACAAATATGAGACCTTAATGGATATTTTTCGCGATTTCCTCTTCAGCTTAAAAAAATAAAATGCATAGCGGATGCGCCCCCGAATAGGGTTTATGGCGCGCAACCGCACAACGGTTGATCTCATGATCTTCGGGATAAACACTGGTACAACCCAGACTTATACTGCCCATAGATGCCAATTTGGCAACCAGAGCGCGCTCTCTCAAGGCCTGGGTTTCTCTCACGCCAGCAATCGCTAGTTTATTTGCGATGGCATCAGAATAGACAATTAGATCGGCATCTTCAGACGGGAAATTGGCTGATAATATAACCAGTCTGGGCCCTGCGTGTTCTGTTCTCTGACAAGTTATCGCTATGACAGTGGCTAAAGCCATCCGCGAATGATCGTCATTCGACGACTTTCTGGCCGCCTATTGTCTCTGATTGCTATGGGGACAGCGCCGCTATAATGTAGAATCAGCGACAGACCGTATCTACCAGAGCAGAGAGAGAAGATTGGAAGAGCTTATTTCGAGGCAATTGAGGCACCGAGTGCGATTACTCGGAGATTTGCTTGGTGAAACCATGTCAGATCACCGAGGCAAAGAATTTCTTGAAAAAGCTGAAGAGATCCGGGTTTTGGCGAAATTGAGACGCCAGGGCAATGACGTTCGACTTGAACAACTCCACAGTGTACTGGGCGCGTTGGACGCCGATAATTTTATTCATGTCGCCCGTGCGTTCAGCCAGTTTATTAACTTAACCAATATCGCCGAGCAAGCTCAAGCTGCTGAAGACCGAAAAGTACCCTTTCCCGAGGAATCTGAACTACTGCGCTTGATGGACCGTTTTGACGGAAAAGTTGATCGAGAGAAACTCGTATCCGCCGTCACCAACGTAAGTTGTGAACTCCTGCTAACTGCGCATCCGACTGAAATCACCCGCCGAACACTTATTCAAAAATACAACCGAATAGCTGACCAACTGGGTAAGGTAGACAGCGACCAACCACTCTCACCTAACGACCGAACTGAGCTTGAAAGGCTCATCGCCGAAGTCTGGCATACAGATGAGATTTCACATGACAAACCAACACCCCAAGACGAGGCCAAATGGGGTTTTGCTGTTGTTGAAAATGCTTTTTGGCATGCGATACCCGTTGTTTGGAAAGGATTAGACCAGCTGTTAACGAAGCACGCTGGACAGGGGCTGCCAATCACATCGACCCCGATTAAGATCTCATCCTGGATGGGAGGCGACCTGGTTGATAGCCCTGAGGTCACCGCAGAAGTCACCCAAGACGTCATCAGGCTAGCTCGCTGGATGGCTGCCGACTTGTTTCTGCGTGATATTGAAGAATTGCTCTCGCAGTTATCTATGAGTGACTGTAACGAAGAAGTGGCTAATCTTTCAGACCATGATGTGCAGGAACCCTACCGTGCAATTCTGAGAAGAGTTAGAGCAAGATTAATTGCGACCAAAGACTGGTCTGTCACTGATTCACTCCCAAATCCAGCCGTGCTAATGAACAACGAGGATCTGTTTGAGCCTCTGTTTGCTTGTTACCAATCCCTACATGAATGTGGCATGGGCATCATCGCTGACGGTTTACTCAAGGATACGCTCATCCGTATTTCTACTCTCGGAGTCACGCTCGTCAACATGGACATAAAGCAGGACTCGAGTAAGCACACTGAGTTACTCAACGAGCTTACACAATATCTGGAGGTCGGCAGCTATAACGAATGGTCAGAAAAGGCCAGACAAGACTTTATTGTTGGGGAACTTGAAAGCAAACGACCATTGATACCCGCGCGCTGGATACTCTCAAACTCTGCTTGGGATACGCTGCAGGTTTTCCAACTCATCGCAAGTGAGGGTGTGAGTGCAATATCAAGCTATGTACTCGCCAATGCAAAACACCCGACTGACATTCTGGCTGTCGTACTGCTGCTGAACAAATGCGGCCTCGAAGAAGTCCTTCCTGTCGTTCCGGTCTTTGAGTCGCTTGAGGATCTTGAAAGTGCGGCATGGACTTTAGAGCGATTGTTGCGAATCTCTTGGTACACGAACTACATCAACGGCCATCAACAAGTCATGATCGGGTATTCCGATTCCGCAAAGGATGGCGGCCAGATGGCAGCCGCCTGGGCGCAATTTAAAGCACAGGAAGAGCTCGTCGCTGTCGCAGAAAAATACGGCATCAAACTCACGTTACTGCATGGTCGCGGGGGCACGGTGGGCAGAGGTGGCGCACCCACCCGAGCAGCCATTTTATCCCAACCAGCTGGATCGGTTCGTGATAGCATACGATTAACAGAACAGGGTGAAGTCATTAGATTCAAATATGGCTCGGCACCGCTTGCAATCAAAAATCTTGATATCATTCTAAGTTCCACCATAGAGGCCAGCATTACCTCGCCACCGACGCCCCGCGATAACTGGCGTGGCCTGATGGATAGACTCTCCGAGACAGCGGCTCGCTGCTACAAGGAATCTATTCTGGAGAACAATCTATTCGTTGACTATTTTGAGCAAAGTACGCCAGAGAACGAACTTTCCAGACTGGCATTGGGAGATGTGAATAGCGAACACCCGACCCAGCGACGCAGCATTGAAGAACTCAGAGCCATCCCTTGGGTATTTGCTTGGACTCAAAAACGTTTAATGATTCCAGCTTGGCTCGGCAGCGACGCAGCTTTCAATCAACAATTTACGGGTAAAGACTCGCACACATTAAAAGAGATGATCGAGGAGTGGCCGTTTTTTCAATCCTATCTTGGCATGCTAGAAATGGTGCTTAGTAAAGCCGATATTGAAATATCCGAGGACTACGATTCGAGCCTAGTAGACGACTCACTTCAGGCGATTGGCCGAGACTTCCACAGCCGTCTAGCCGAGTTAATAGAGAGCATCAACAAACTCAAGGGCCAATCATCACTGCTAGAAAAATATCCGGAAATACAGCGAACAATTGACCTTCGGAACCCATACACAGACCCCCTGCACTTTCTGCAGATAGAGTTACTTACCCGGTCAAGGAAAGCAGGCCAGGCAGAACTTGAGAAAATCAACAAGGCATTGCTAGTCACAATCGCCGGGATTGCCGCCAGTATGCGTAATACGGGTTAAACAGGTACGACAAAACCGAAACTTACACGACATGAAATCTTGATCCATTACCCAAGTTTGGGTACTATTCACGCCCTTCAATAAATGAGGCTGTTGATGCAGGGACCCTCGAGTTCTTGACAACACTCAGTTAGCTAATTCGATGTCGCAAATGCGCGCGATCAGATATATTAGCAACGTCTCATTTGTTTATTGGGGCTATAGCTCAGCTGGGAGAGCGCTACACTGGCAGGGCGTTGGCACGATCGAAGATGAAGTGAATACATGGGGCTATAGCTCAGCTGGGAGAGCGCTACCGTGGCACGGTAGAGGTCGACGGTTCGATCCCGTCTAGCTCCACCAAACCTTTATTTCACAAGGGTTTGGGGCTCATCTTTATTCGAATCCCTGGGTTAAAGATGTTGCTCTGTCCTCAACTCGCAACTTAACAGACCCTCTAAGCCACTTTCTTTTCTTTGACACCTCGAAGCTCGCTTTTGGGCACATGGTGGGCACAAACGTTTACATCTATCCGCTGCTAACTATCGTGGTGGTCCAATGCCGCTCAGCAACATACAGCTATGGAACATTGGGCATCTCGTCTCTATTTCCCTTACAATTAACTTAAGCGTTGATTTACGAATGGCTACTTTGGTACGTACTACACAAACTGTTTCGAAAAAAAAATGACGAGGGTTACGTAGATGACATGGAATAATTTGGATGAGGCGTTGGCGATAGCTAGAGGATTTGCCGAGGACGATATTGCCTTACAGAGTCAAATTAGATTGTTCCGACAAATTGAGGAAATCATTCAGCCTGACAGGATGTTTGTGCTTGAAAAGGCGCTCGACTTATCAGAGAGCGATGACCAAGCTGGCGCTTACCGAGAGGCCATTGACTACAACGACGGCGCATTATTCCTATTTACCCTCTTCGACAGCAATCAGGCTATTTCGCCCTCCCAACTTTATGATACTCTCTCGTTTGGATGGACTTCTGAAACTTACGACGACGCCAAGAAGTGGCGGATGCCAGCGTACCGAGAGGACAAGGCGTCATTTGAGCCGACCGACTACTTCACCCTGCTGTCTAACAATTGCTATGACGAAGGCCAAACATTCGAACAGTATGTAGCGGATTGCGGCGGTACAGAGCAGTTCATCAAGGCATCGCTGGTGGGTTATTACGGGAGCAATCTGGCGAGGGCGCTTGAGCAGTTAGCGTCGACTGGTTAGTGACATCGTATTTAAGTTAGGGCACTTTAAAGGTCGCGAGCTGGTTTTTACTGGTTTAGAAGATAAGGGGAAAGCTTATGAAAATAATAAATAATCGATGGCTTCAGTTGGTCGCGTTTCTTCTCGTTGTTTCTGCGATTACTGGTGGGGATATTAACGGTCTCGAGTTACCTGTACTCATAGTCATTTTAGTGATTACTGTTCCTGCAATTCGCAGACGAGTTGGTTTGGATCGGTTGGACTCCCTCCTAAAGCAGAAAAAAAAGAAATCTAACATTGCCTCGTCAAGATCAAACTCTGCTAGACAAGCTAACGTGCAAAAGGCTGGAAAAACCTCTATACCAGGGGCGCCTGTTATTTTCCTAGACGCACTCGACGACAATACTCCCGAGCCATTTACTGAGTATGAAGATGAAGCCGCCGAAAAAGGAATTGCGTTTGCTCCTGATGGCATAGCTGAACCTCTTGAGTTAGACGAGGATGTATGGGAAAGAGGTTATAGCCTGCGTCTTTCTCGAGGGACTTGGATCGAAATCTACCTCGCCGATTACTTCAAACGAGCCACTAGCGTGTCAGATTTAATGGCATATTTTGGCTCAGAGGATAAGCCCAGTGGAGTTACCGCGGTGTATCTGGCCGACTATCCGGAGTACGCTCAAATTACTTGTTACATTACCCCCCCGTCTGAATTACCGAACTTCTTAGATAAATTTACAAGTGACATAGAGCTTGGCTATGTGCGGAGTGCTGAGTCAGTTACCCAGTCATCAGAGCTCAAGCCTATGACTGCTTATGACAAGTGGTCGAAGCTCAAAGAGGCAAGTGAGCAGGCTGGAGAAGACTTTTATACAACAGCTCCTGTGCGACTGGCATCGATGCCCGTAAATCCAGGAGAAATAGATAAACCAATCGCGGGGCTTCATGATGGGCTTTGGGATCGAGGGTATTACAAAGAGGTACAGGGTGGCATTTGGTACGAGATGTACGCCGCAGAGTCACGAAAACCATGGAACCCAGATAATTTGCATATTGATGCAGTTGATGAGGATGGCGAATACTGTTGGGGCTCACTGCGACTATTCCATGGAATGATGTTGGATCATTACGCCGACTACGGACAACTTACGTTTTTTGTCCCTGATGACGAGACCCATTACACCTTAGATGAGTTGTCCGAAGAGCTAGCTTAAGTAGGATAAGCTAGCGCTTATTGAGAGAAAAGCTAATGCAGCGGGACAGCCTTGAAGTCAAACAGCTAGTCACAACCCTCAGGTCTTTTTTTTCGGGCGAGGGCGTTTTCCGTGATCTAGGGCTGGAGCAACTCCCGGAGAGATATGTATGGCCAAAAAAAGGCGAGTTTCCCTTCTTTGGTACTACTTCATTTGAAGGCACTAACTATCAAAAAAACATACAGTTAAAAGACCAGTTTGGAGGTCTTTGGGCGGATAACGATCATCTGACTATCGCGCAATGGATTATTAAGGACTGGGGCGGGATAAGAACCAATAAAGAAAGCACGATCGCTAATTACGTCAGATCGATAGAAGCTGGGAGTTACCCTAGTCAGTTGGGTGGGGTTGCCTCGTATTCAAAAATTCTCGCGTTTATCGAGCCTGATGAATACGCAATCTATGATGCTCGTGTAGCTGCCTCTCTCAACGGTATTCAGCTGTTACAAAATGTCACTGACGGAGTGATCTGGAATAATTTGCCCGGCAGAAACTCTACTATTGAAAAATTTAAAGCATCTATAGGTGGCTCGACTGCGCTTCGTCGTATGGGGTGGACCCGAATGAAGAGAGCTGACTGTTATAGCGCCTATAACTCTGTGCTGGGCCAAGCACTTTCATTTTTCCCAGACTATCGTCTGTTCCACCTAGAAATGTCTTTATTCGCCAATGCGGAAATAATTGTTGATCGATGCCTGGACTCTCGAGCTAATAGCTGACCTTTATGCCTTGCAAAAAGGCTGATTGAGAGCAGAGCGGCCCTTCCGGGCTGCAAACCTCTATGGTTCTCTTTACTGGCAGTGTAGAGGTCGGCGGTTCGATCCCGCCTAGCTCCACCAAATTCCTCTTTTAGAAGTTGTTAACCCCTTGTCTAGCCTCGGTTCTTTCCGAATGTCCTGAATTGGCGTAGACAAATTTAACACATTGAAGCACCCGCCACACACCTACCATAAAGGCGGTGTATATTGTTTTTCTTGAGCGGTTCCACAAGATTTAGCTGTTTTCTATGTTAAAAAATCACTTCATACCAAGTCGCTCAGCCACGCTAAGACGGCATCAGGATCACTGTCATCAATGTTGGTAACGGTGACCTTGCAATACTAACGGCTTTTATGAGTAATGACCCAACCACTACTCACACTGCTGCATTCTTTTGTCTATTCCGCACTCACGTATTGAGCAGCCCTGAGGAGGAGATTAAGTCCACCAGCCTTCCCCTCTGCTAAAGCTTACCGAATCAGCGACATCACTAATTGTGACGATGCGTTCGCCTGGGCCAACATGGCAGTGCCCGTCTGCTGAAGCACTTGGGCCTTAGCAAGTCTTGCACTCTCTGCTGCAAAGTCTGCATCTTCAATTCTTGAACGCGCTGCTGTTGTGAACTCTGCGACGTTCATGAGGTTTGACACTGTGTACTCTAGACGGTTTTGGATAGCACCATATGACGCCCGTACATTGGACAACCAGTCGATGGATCTATTGATAACATTCAAACTTTCTGAGGGAGAAGTTTCGACGTTTAAGTTGAAAAGACTGTCTTTTCCTCCATTAGGTGTGACTGCTCCAGTTTCAGGATCTATTGTTGCAACCCGGAGAACAACTCCAGCGGGTTCGACGACCTGTCCAACACCCGCATCTAGAATGATGCGTTGAGTAGCGCCTAGGTCTTCAACACCAACAATTAATCTTGGTTCGGAATAATTACTCCCTGTAGGCGACCCGATTACGACGAAATCATTGACGGAAAAATTGTCATTATCTAAGTGCAACTCAAACACATTTGAGGTCGCTGACGCAGGTCCCCCTTCGACAAATCCGATAGCGTTCCCGAAAGAAAATTGCGTTCCCAAGCCATAAGTTCTGATAGACACTGATTGATTAGCTTCGGTTCCTATCTGGAGTTGAAGTATCTGACTAACTTCCAAAATCGCTTGACCGTTGTATTGCGTCTGAGTGGCCACACGATCAATCTCTTTAATCAAAGCTGACACTTCTTTCTGCAAAAATTTTCGATCTTGCGAACCATTAGTGTCATTATTTGCTTGAACAGCCAACTCACGCATTCGCTGGAGCATATTCGTCACTTCACTAGAAGCGTTTTCAATAACAGCCAACATCGACAAACCATCATTAGCATTCTTTGTCGCCATATTGAGGCCGCGTATTTGTGCTGTCATACGTTCAGCAATAGCAA
>CAXRCG010000012.1:0-4843 GCA_964228885.1 Pseudomonadales bacterium
GGCCAGTTCTGCTCACGATCATAAGGAGTCACCCACAGGTGATTCCACATATAGCCGGCTCGCTGGCGAATCGACGAGTCTTTTGTTGCAAATGGCAGAATATTTTCTCCGGCCATGAGCTTATACCCGGTAGCTCCTCCCATTTTGTTTTTTCGTACTGCGCTTATTACTTTCCAGAACCGCCCGGTCATGGGGTCGATACGACGCTGCGCCTGTTGTTCGGTTTGCAGGACAGTTTGTTCGGCATAAAACGCATTTCCTAACGGATTCTCGTTTTCTGGTGCTGCAACAGTATTGACTTCGACTACGCTGTTTGCGGTCCCGTCAATCTGGGTGTCAATACGAGTGCAGAAAAAATGCTGGTGATTCGGGCCGTAAAGATTGGGCCCAAGTGAAGTACCATATCGGCTACTCTCACCATCATCCAAACCGCCCGTGGAGAGTATGCCGGTCAGTTTTATTTCATTTTCAATTCGACCATCCTGGTAGAAGTGCCAGTAGATGCCGTATTCATAATTGCCGACAGTGCAGATAAAACTAACAACAAGGCGACGAAGCCTTCGAACCTCGACATCTTCTGTACGGAAGTCGGTATGTTTCCAGCCGATGCCGACGTCTTCCTCGTGAATGCATATAGCCTGTGGCAACGGAATAATATTACCTGCAGCATCACAGACATGGGCGTCGAGGTAATGAATTTCTCCAAGGCAGTCGCACCCTAACTTCAGTGAATTGGCTAGCATGCCCAAGCCATACTCCCCCACATCAAACGCATTTTTACGTGCCTGAGTAACTGACGGGTCACCATAGGGCACTGTCATTTCAGACAGTGAAGCTCGGTATAATACAGGCCTGACATCATCGCCATCGGTATAGGTAACGGTGTTGATGACCAATCCTTCGCGGGTTGTCCAACCCACACGCAAATCCCACTTTTGCCAGCTAATGCGGTCTCCGGCCACGGTAAAGCTGGGGCCCTCCGGTTGCACAATCTCCAGTGGTTTAACGCCAGGCCTGGGGTTATCAATGAAATTACGGGACCAGTCAGCAGACTCAGTGGGCACAGGGAATACGCGCTCGTCGTCAATGCGCAGCACTTTACTGGTTGCAAGATCTATCATGACCGTGAGCCCGTCAATGGGCCTAGCGTACTGGTTGTCGCCTGGTTTGTCGTGAACCCAGACCAGTCCACGAATAACCCGGTTGTTCTGTTCCAGTGGATCGCCATAATGTCCGGCCGACCAGGGGTCTACCGTTACCAACTCCATGTCGGTGATACCGCGCTTAGCCATTGCCGCCCGGAAGCCTGGGTCGTTGCGAACGGCAGTCTCGGCTTCGAAAAACTCGTCTAAAATAACCGAGGGCTGAACACCTTCAAGACGTTCCCAGCTTCTCACGCTGCCACCGGTGATTGACACGGTGACTTCGTGAGTGGAGCCATCGGACACATCGAGCAGCACTATATCCACCGCTCGATCGATGGGGGCGCCTTCGGTAAAGTTGATGACTTCCGATTTTTCCGGCGCGCACAAGTTAACACTGCCAAAGCGCATTTTCGGGCCAAAACGAGAGTCTGCCTTGACTAGGCCGACAGCAGCCGAAGACTCGTTCTCGGACAACCTGTCCAGTGGGTGTGAAGCTGCGAGACTGGTCTGCTTATCGCTCATGCGCTATTGCTCCTATATTGATATTAAGTATTCACTGTTTTAGGACTTTGTAAAAGACACGACGAGCTTTGGGGTCATGAACACGTAACTTTGGTTTCAAACAGATAGCCATTCAGTATTTCCTAAAGCTGCCGTGCGTCATCAGGCTCAATATGTTCAAATTTCGCAGTGCTGACTGATAGCCTGCAAAACAGCGATATTTTCGAGGTCCTTATTATCTTGCTCTCTAGTCGTTGTTCCATAGGCCGGGTTTGCCGAGAGTTTTACAATGACAGTGTCTCGCTTTGGATCAACGTAGATGTATTGGTTGTAGACCCCAATCGCGCTGTAGTCCCCAGTGTCGCCTGCTGGTAACCACCACTGATATCCGTAGCCAGGTCCGAAACTGTGATCCCCTACGATGGGGCCACCCGGCTGTACATGTAACCCATCAAGGCTAACAGAAGCCTCAACGTATTTGCTAGGCACGATTTGTTGCCCCTGCCAGCTGCCAGTGTTTCGATAGAGTTCACCCAGCTTGGCAAAATCCCGCGCGGTCATAAGCAGTCCAGCGTAGGCCATTTCTCTGCCAACACTATCGATCAACCAGTATCCCGGCGATTCCATGCCTAAAGGGGTGTACAACTTTTCTTGCATGTATTCGGTTAGAGAAACACTTGTAGCCCCAGCAATGAGCATGCCAAGGGCCTGGGTATCAGCAGAGTTGTACATGCAACGAGTGCCAGGTTTGGTTGCTCGAGGCATTGAGGCCATGAACTTGTCAAACGACCCAGCCGGGGCTGTCGCCTCGCTCAACCTAAAAATCTCTGAGTCCCTATCGCTATAGTCTTCATTCCAACGGGCACCAGATGACATCTGAAGTACGTCTTTTATGCGAACCCCTTCATACGCACTACCTTTGAGCCCTGCTGCATATTTATCGATGGGCTCCTCGATGCTCGTGATGAGGCCTTCTGACAAAGCAATACCGACAAGCGCTGAGACGAAGCTCTTCGCCACGGACATGGATATCCACTGAACCTCTCGCCCACCTGTGAGCCAATATTGCTCGAAGCGAACTTCTCCCTGTTTCACTACAAGCAACGCTGACGTATGTGTTGCACCCAGCAGTGAATGCACATTTCTAGTATCACCTTCAAACTCGTAAATCGTCGGTAGCGAAATCTTGGCGCCTTCTGCAAACTCGAAAGGCTGCTCTGAAGGCATCATTTTGTTGACAGCGTTTACGTGCTGCATATGCGCGAACCCTTCATACTGTGGTGCGCCACTAAACAATTGCATTTCTTCTGTTACCGCGTCAGTCATGGTTTTCTCCGACCAAAATTGGCGTTAACTATTTTTAGTTACGAATTCTCTGAGGTGCATTTTCTACATTTGAGGGTGATATTAATACAGATGACATAATTATGTAACCTGTATTAATTGGGCATAATTCGTTAAAGTTCAGAGCATGTCAGTACCAAACAAAACCCGTGGAATTCCGCGTCTTCGTTCGACAAAGGGGGAAACAACCGCACAAGAAATTTTGCTCGCGGCAGAAACAGTGTTGGTGGAAACTGGCTACCATAATTTCTCACTGAGAAAGGTCGCAAGCTCAGCAGGACATACCTTGGGTAGTCTTCAGTATTATTACCCCACAAAGGCTGCGTTGCTTAGCGCCATGCTGGACAACTGCATTTCCCGGTATGTGGAGATGTTTGAAGAAATTCGCAAAAAAGCAGGAACCGATCCAGAAGAGCAGTTCATCGCCCTGGTTCGTTGGATTGTTCATGATTTGAAATCAGAACATACAACTCGGTTTTTTCCAGAGGTTTGGTCACTGTCGAACCATGATGAACATGCAGCGAATTTTATGGACGCGATGTATGGTCGATACCGTGACGTTTTGATCGAAGTTATTGCCCTGATTAACCCAAAACTCAGCAAGCCTCAAATGCGCAGGGTTGCGCTATTTGTGTCAGCGTCTCTAGAGGGACACACGATTTTTATTGGGCATGATAAACCGTGGAGTGAGGAATCTGAGAACATCGTAAAACTTTCCACACAATCCTTCTTGTGGCTCATACATTCAGGTTCAATTCCAAAATGACATGACGTACAAAGCAAATCTCGGCCGGTACATTTCGATAAAACAAGCTAACCTCTTTGGTCTCATGTCTTGACGTATGGTCAACCAATCATGCTTAGTAAGGGAAAGGCATCAAATGAACAATCATTAGGAGTGAAATTATGTTGATTGCGGTTAGAGCGGAAGTCGAGGACGTAGAAACATGGCGCCAAGAATTTAAAACCCATAGCGACCTATTCAAACGTCAGGGCGTGTCGATTGCATACATGGGAGCTACGGATGGCAAGTCCGTCCTCAGCGTATTCGATACGAATGATGTGGATGAGTTCATGAGGATTTTCAATGATTCTGCGACTGTGGAAGCTATGGCTAACGATAAAATTACTGGTGGCGTTGAGCTGTTCGTGTTGGATGAATCTTTCAGTCCGCAATAGAGTCGGGTCAGCTGTCCAGAAGTCGCGAGAAGCGAGCTGATTCGATACTCAGGCTCTCGATCTAGAGCCCTGTTATAATTCTTATCCTTTGTCAGGCATGTGCTGAAAGGAAGGCTAACATCGTCACATCATGTTGACGCAAGACCAGCAAAATACATTCCGCAAAGAAGGGCTCATCCGCTTGCCGGGTCTATTGCCTGTCGAGTATGTCAGTGCGAGCGCAGACCGACTTTTCGCAATCTGTAAAAAGAGCAAGTCTTTTAACAATGGCCAGTGGTTGTTGGACGATCTAAAAGCCGCAAGACAACTTAGAAAGCAGCTTGCTAACTCCAAAGCATTCGGTAGCTTGATGACGCCGATTCTCGACGGGTCGATTCGCGATCTGGTCAGTGGTCGACAGCTTCAGCAGAGAACTACACGTCCGAACCTTCTATTCACGCTACCTCGGAATTATGGGCATGAGAACAAGCTTGATTGGCACATAGATGTTAAACGTTTGTCAGGGATGAAACTTGCTGGCGTTCAATTGTTCGCGTTTCTTGAATCCGTTAGACCAGGTGGCGGTGGCCCGGTCGCAGTAACCGGCTCCCATCGTATCGAGACACAGGAAAACGTTCCACGGGAGATCATTCGGAGCCAATTGCGCGACCACTCTTTCTTCGCCGATGTTCTCG
>CAXRCG010000013.1:0-8368 GCA_964228885.1 Pseudomonadales bacterium
CTTTTCTGGCACCTCATACGCCACTGGATGCACCAATAGAGTTACAGGAAAAGTACCGGAGCATTAACACAGACCTTGCGCCTGCCCGAAGTCAGCAGACCGACGGTACGCGAACTATTGCTAAGCTGACCGGCCGCGAGAGCGCCCGGCCAATGTACGCGGCAGTGGTTGATGCAATGGATCAGTCAATTGGAAAAGTGCTCTCCACGCTTGAAGACGAAAACATCAGTGAAAACACGATTGTCCTTTTTATGAGTGACAACGGTGGTGCAGCGTATTCGGTCGGCGGTGCCGACAACACACCGTTACGCGGAGGTAAAGGTGAGGTGTTCGAAGGTGGCATCAGGGTGGTTTCGATAATGCGTTGGCCAGCAGAGATTGATGCGGGTAGTAAGCTGGCGTCGATTATGACGGTGATGGATGTCTTCCCAACATTGATCGAGGCAGCGGGTATTTGAGCAGGTGAACATTTCCCGTTTGATGGTCGAAGCCTGTGGTCGAGCATCAAATCAGGTGCCGATGCGCCAAGGGAAGACTATGTGTTTTTCGCGTCTGAAACGCCAATCTATGGGCATTTCAATCTAACCGTGTTCAACGATCGATGGAAGCTGGTGCAGGAAGTAGATCAGGAACAGTTGACCACCACCGTTACTTCGCACTTGTTTAACATCAAGGATGATCCTAACGAATACGTTAACCTCGGCGCGGAGTATCCTGAAGTGATCGAAGAATTGGCAAAAAAAATAAATGAGTGGCGCTCTTTGTACCCAATACACGGTACTAGGTCTTATCTTGCAGGGCCGCCTGGCTGGCGTGCGCCACTTGATTGGTCGACCTATCCTATACCATTAGATAAACTTCAAGATGAACCCGCTAGCAGCATGGCACCGACGCAAATGATTGAGAAGATACTTGATTTCCAGCATGGTGAACGCGGCCGTTTGACCTATAACTGTGAACAGCAGTGGTATCTCGCGGGTGCTTGTTCGAAAAGTGAAAAGGTAGCGAACCAATGAACAATGTCGTAAGCCGTCGATTGTGAATACCCTTAGTTTAGTGTTCGCTTGGTGGTTACTCTTGCTGCCTCTATACGCGTTTGGCTCTGAGGCCAGATGCATCGATTATTCAGAGACTAGACAGCCATTCTTCGGCGATTTGCACATACATACAAAGTACTCACTGGATGCGAGCACCCAAGCGACACGAACAACCCCTGACCAGGTCTATTCATTTGCAAAAGGGGAAAGGCTGGGCGTTCAACCTTGGCAGGATGACAAGCCGCAACGATTTCTGCAGTTAAGTCGACCGTTGGATTTTGCCATGGTTTCAGATCATGCTGAGCTTCTGGGCGAAACGCATTTATGTTCTACTCAGGGTGTTCCGCAATACGATGCCTGGCAATGCACCATGTACAGAGATTGGCCGCGGGCAGCTTTCTATTGGTTCAATTACTGGTCTGCCCAACATGCGGAAAGAGTTGGGTTTTGTGACGACGGTAGTTGTAAACGGGCAGCGTTATCTCCTTGGCAGGACATCCAGAATGCTGCCGAAAAACACTACGATCGCAGTGAACAATGTCGTTTTACCACTTTCGTCGGTTACGAATGGACCGGTGGTGGGGCAGGGAAAGCGAAGGGAAATACTCATCGAAATATTGTGTTCAGAGGCGCGAGAGTGCCCGAACTGCCGCACTCTTTCATTGATGATCCTACCGCTGAAGGGTTATACAAAAGTTTGAATACAACCTGCCGAAACCTGGGTGACTGTGATGCGTTGGTGATTCCTCACAACTCTAACCTGAGTGCTGGGTTGATGTTCCAGGCCGCCGTTAGTGGTGAAGCTGCAGCGCTCAGGGCTAGCTATGAAACGCTGGCAGAGATTGTGCAGCACAAGGGCAGCTCCGAATGTTATTACAATCCGCTAGGACAGACCGACGAACTCTGCGCCTTCGAACAACTGCCGCAGCGGAGCTGGAGTGATAATCAGCCACCACAACCAGGCGATGGTTTTCTGCGCGAGGTCTTGAAAGAGGGGCTAGAGCTTGAGCAGTCTTTAGGCACTAACCCGTTCCGGTTTGGTTTCATCGGTAGCACCGACACGCACCTTGGCGCGGCAGGCGCGGTCAGCGAATCAGGTTTCCCCGGCCATGGTGGCGCAGGTATCCCCGCCGGAGAAGAAGTACCTCCTGGCCTGCCAGACCTCTTGGAATATAGCCCTGGCGGCATGGCAGTTTTGTGGGCGGAAGAGAACACCAGAGAAGCTCTGTTTAAAGCAATGCAGCGCCGGGAAGCCTATGCAACGAGTGGTCCACGTATATTGACGCGATTTTTTGGCGGCTCGAAGCTTCCTCCGGACATGTGTCAGTCGAGAAATTTTGTGCAGACAGGTTATGACCTCGGTGTACCAATGGGTGCACAACTGGACTCATCAGATCGTCAGTTGGCGCCTCGATTCGCTGCGTTTGCAGCTAAGGATGCAGACAGTCACGGCATCGAGCGGATCCAGATTGTAAAGGGCTGGCTTGATGCTGATGGCACCCGCCAAGAGGCTGTTTATGATGTCGTGGAGTCTGCGGATCAAGCAACGGTTAATGCGGATACCTGTGAGGTTTCAGGGATGAGTGCCGCCGAATTGTGCGGGGTTTGGGAAGACCCAGAGTTCAACCCCGACGTGCCTGCTTACTATTATAGCCGCATATTGGAGTCGCCGCGTTGCCGGTGGAGTCAGCAAATTTGTGTGACCCGGGGAGTGGACTGCGATAATCCGGACACGATTACAGAGGGACTAGAAAATTGTTGTGTGGCGAGTCATAGGAAAGTGATTCGCGAGAGGGCCTGGGCCTCACCGGTCTGGTATCGCCCGTTAGGCGATTGATCAATTGAATTCAGCGCTAGATGTTGTGAGAGCTCAGAAGGAAGCTAAAGTGCTGCGATATAGAAGCCGGCAGCACATTAAGTTAATTTGAAGTAGGCAGTCAGCATCGGCAAATTAACAGACGTTAACGCCTTGGGGTGAATGGCTGAAGATGCGAGAAAGCATGCAGGCTAAAGTATGGTTAAAGCTGACCCTTAGCGCACATTCTCTTACATATTCAATATCCCATTTGCCACCTTCTCAGCGACCATAACCACCGGAGCGTGTGTATTGCCTGACGTCAGACTCGGCATCACCGACGCATCAATAACCCGCAATCCATCCACACCCTTCACCCGACAATCTGGGTCCACAACGGCGCCTTCATCACTGCCCATTCTACACGTACCTACGGGATGATAACCTGTATGAGCATGTGCCCTAGCGTAATCGGCCAAATCATTATCGGAAGCGCAGTCAGGCAAAGGTCGAATCCGCTCAACAACATGATCAGAGAAGGGGCGTGTGTCTGCCAACTGTTGGGCGATGCGCATGCCACTCACCACGGCCTCAAGATCGTTCTGGTTTTCAAAGTAGTTCGTGGTGATTTCGGGGTGCTCGTTAATATCAGTTGATACAGCTTCAACCGAACCTCTTGATTCAGGATGCATCAGATAAGGCATCATGGTGAATCCGGGGAATGGGTCTACCTGTTGCTTGCTGGCATCATCTGAGTCAACACCGCTGACAGGCAGGCAATGGAACTGAAGATTTGGTCGTGATTTGTCTTCACGGCTCCTAACGAAAAGGCCGACCGCCGCTGCTGGCATCGCGAGGACACCGCGTTGCGTCAGGGCATATCTTAGCACGCTGCCGATCAGACCGAGGGGTGTCAGATTTTTGTTAACGGAATCTTCTTCGTTTTGCATTCGCCAGGCCATGGGTGGGCCGGCGTGATCTTGTAGATTTTGACCTAAATTCTCATTGACATATACCGATTCTACGCCGATGTTGTTCAGAACTCTTGTGGGCCCAATACCGGATATCTGCAGGAGTTGGGGCGAAGCATAAGCCCCGCAAGCCAGTAAGATTTCTTTACGCGCTGTGAACTCGCCTTTGCTGGTTGCAACGCCAACAGCCTGATTGCCATCGAATGCAATGCGGCTGACGTTAACGCTTGTCTTGATCGAGAGATTAGGTCGACGTCGGGCTGGGTCGAGATAGCCGTTGGCTGCAGACCAGCGCCAGCCTGATTTCATCGTGGACTGGTAGTAGCCTATGCCTTCCTGACTTGCGCTATTGAAGTCTTTATTTCTAGGAAAGCCGATGTTTTCGCCTGTCTTGATGAGTTGTTCGCAAACCGAGTAATGAGTGCGTGAATCCTCAACGCGCAGCGGGCCACCGGTCGCATGCCAATTATCGCTGCCCCGGGCTTGATCTACACTGTTTCGGAAGTAGGGGGCGACGGAATCCCAGTCCCAACCCGTCGCGCCTTGTTGCGCCCAAAGGTCGTAATCTTCTTGTTGTCCACGGATGTAGATCATTCCGTTAATGGAAGAGCTGCCGCCCAGTGCTCTGCCACGAGGCAAAGCATGCACACGATTGCGGGTGCTGGCGTCCGGTTTTGATCGAAACTGGTATGCAAATTGCGGCGAATAGACTGTGGCGCCGTAACCTAGGGGAATCGCGATTAACGGATGCTTGTGTGAGCGTCCGGCTTCCAGTAACAGGACACTGCAGTTCTCGTCGGCAGACAGTCTGTTAGCGAGTACGCATCCTGCGGAGCCTCCACCGACGATAACGTAGTCATATTCACTATTCGACATTTAGCGACTTATTTTTCGTTGGCCTGCTTTGTCCCGGTAGCTCTTATATTCATCACCGGCGTAAAACTGGCGGAAGAAATCCCTGAAATCATTGATGGGGCCATCGCCGGCGCACAGCGGGGGATTGGCGATATACATCTGTCTGTCCCAGACCACTTTGTCTTGATCCAGTTGTTTGCAGATGTCCTTGATGATGGCTTTAGCCACACCGCCATTGTCACCATCTCGGTCACTTTTCAACTGGGTGAAGGCGAAGCGCAGGTGGGTCTTATTGGCTGAGATGGGGGTGACCCCTGCGAGCATTAGCGTTTCACAGATGCCGCCAAATCGGGTCCAAGGTTGACCAGCGCCGTCCACGCCGTAGTCAATGGTGCCATCTACGATGCCGCGAGGGGTGCCCATCTTGGCGCGTACCGCTGCTGTTCGACGGTGACCGTCGAAGGCAATGTCGTAGTTGGGGCTGTCAGCAACGCCATGAATGTACTGGAAATGTGCTGCATCGGCGCCGTTTTCGGCGATAGTCTGTATAGGGCCATAGACGATCCATTCGTGTTTTTCAAAATCAGTCCAGTTGGGGTCGCTGACTTCATCAAAATTGCGGGGCTCGTAAACCGGTTCGATGTTTTCTGGGTGATACCACATCCAGACGAAGCCGCTAAGTTCTCTTGTCGGGTAAGCACGCTCGCATGCTGGTTTCTTCATTTTTGGCGGAATCGATTTGGAATAAGGGATATCGGTTGCAGCGCCTTCGCCATTCCAGCTCCATGAGTGAAAAGGGCATTGAATATCGTTGCCATTGACCTTGCCGCCATAACCCAGGTGAGCACCGAGGTGCGGACAGTAGGCATCGAGTACTCTGGGTGCGCCGTCTTCGCCACGCCAAACGACGAGTTCCCGCTCGAAATAGCTGACAGGCTTGACCTGGCCTTTGGCGAGTTCATCACTGTAGCAGACAACGAACCAGCCGAACGGCATGGGCAGGTTAATGCCCCGTTCTTCGGGCGTACGATTGTTCTTAACGGGGTCAATCCGCCAGCGGGCGAGTTCATCCTTGCTCAAGTCTTTTAGCTGGTCCCAGACCAGCACAGGTGCTGTTCGTGCATCCTGCTTTGCTTGCGTTTCACTCATTGTCGTTTCTCCAATGTATTCATCAGGCCAGGGGCAGCTTAAATAATTGACGTGCATTGTCGCTAAGGAATTTAGCCCAGATTTCTTCGTTCTTTATAGGAACATTGGGTAGATCCTTGAAGATTCGGTCAAGGCTGAGACCCTGCGGGTAGTAACCGGCGTACATGATTTTGTCAGCACCGCGAGAGTTCATATATTTGATGATAGATTTTGGGTAATGCTTGGGTGCAAACGCGGACGTGGAATAGTAGAGATTCGGCCACTTCAACATGAGTTTTATGGCCAGTTCATCCCAGGGTTCACCGCCGTGGCGCATGACGAACTTCAATTCCGGGAAGTGATAGCAAACCTCGTCAACCAGTTCGACCTTTTGTGGTGCCATAGGGATGCGAGGTCCCGGCACACCCACATTGACCAGTATCGGCAGGTCCAGCTCGCAACATGCGCCATAGATCAGCCACATTTTTCTGTCGTCAATTGGCACTTGGGGATTGCAGCCGCAGGGAAAAACGCTGACGGAAGAAATGCCGAATTCAGCGTGGGCGCGTCGGATTGCGCGCACTGCATCCATGCCTTGGTTTGGGTCTACGGGGAAGTCGAAAATAAAACGGTCCGAGTGATTTTTTTTCGCGGCAACTGCAGCTTCTGAGCCTTCGAAGTAACCTACCAGTGCAATGTCGATGTTGTACTTGTCCATTTCGCCAACAAGAAATGTGACGTAGTCATCGGTTTTTTCTAGCTGCGGCACATCTCGAAACATATACTGTGCTGGCATCTTGAACTGATCGATACTTTCTTTATCTTTCAGCATGGGCATGAAGCTGTCATACCATTCCTGATTCGTTTCACTGACCGGAATACCCATCATCAGGTCTACGATCTTGATTGTATCGGGGTAGCTCATCGCTTTAACCTTGTTCGTATTGTTTTCTAATCTCAGGCTTGATCAGCTTGCCGGTGGCATTTCGCGGCATTGGCGTTTTGCTAATGATTATCTGCTTCGGTATCTTGTTTTTTGTCAGTCGCTCGCCGCAACTACGAAGAATTTCGTCTTCAGTTGCCTCGGCATTAGGCACGAGCGTGACAATGGCGATCAAACGTTCGCCCAGTCGGTCGTCGGGATGGCCAATGGCTGCGCATTCAAGCACGGCCGGATGGTGCTCGATCGCTTGTTCTACTTCGGCGCAATAAATATTTTCTCCACCGGAGATTACCATGTCTTTGCGACGGTCAACGATGTAGAGAAAGTCATCTTCATCGAAATAACCAATATCACCGGTAGCGAGCCAGCCGTCGCCGTCAATTACATCGTCGTCATCATGGTTGGCGTAGCCAGCCATTAGCGATGGTCCGCGCACATGGATTTCACCGACTTCGCCTTTTTGCAACGTTTTGCCGTGCTCGTCACGAATTTCACCCTGGGCGGTTTCAACCAGGCGACCCACAGATTTAGGGTTCTCTATGAAGGCATCGCCAACAGTGATTGTGACGGTACCATTACATTCTGTCATACCATAACCTGTGCCTAGCACGGCATTGGGAAAGGCACGGTGAATAGCTTCCAGCAGAGCCGGTGAGGTTGCTTGACCGCCAATCGATAGCGTGGTTAGGCTAGAAAGATCGTACTCGCTGTGATTTGTTAGGCGCAGCATATCCCAATGCATAGTTGGTACGCCCGGTAGTGCTGTTACTTTTTCGACCGCGACGAGCTCGAGTGCCTGTTCCGGTTGCCAGCTTGTCATAAGTACGATTTTCCCACCTTGCATTAAATTGCTGAGAAAAACTGCATGGCAGCCGCTGACATGAAATAGCGGAAAGACGAGCAACGTCACCGGCGGTGGGCGCATCTGAACGAGAGTATCGTAGTCGATGCCATATTTTTCCGCCATTTGCACGGCGATAAGCGCGCTCGAATAGTGGATGGTTTTCATGGCAGACATCAGACCCTGATGGGTCAGTATGGCGGCTTTGGGTTTGCCGGTTGTCCCGCTGGTGAACATGAGAATGGCTTCATCGGCAGGGTCACGTTTGATCAGCGGCAGTTTCAGATGTGCCGGATTGTTCGAGCGGCAATCGCGCGGATGGATTTGAACGATGTCATGTGTCGAGTGGCGTGTGGTGATGCATATTTGGCAATTGACGGATGACAGGCAGTAGTCGAGCTCCTCCTCTGCGGCGCGCGCATTAATCAGTACGGGCACTGCTCCCATGGCAGTAATAGCGACAAAGGAAATGATCCATTCTGTCGTGTTGGGTAGTGCCAGACCAATCCGGTCCCCAAGGCGAATATTGTGTTTTTCACTAAGAAGTTTTGCGAACTCAGCAGCTTGACTCGCAACTTCGCCATAGCTCAATTTTTCGTCTTCGTGAACGACCAGTTCTCGTTCTGCGAAGTCATCGAAGCAGGAGAACAAGCCTGTCAGACAGGCGTGATTGTCTGCAAAATCGAGATAAGTTCTGCCATTGATCACTTTGTTCGCCAATGCAAACTGTTTTTCAATACCTGTTGTCCGCGTTGACATGAGCCCGCCTCTACCAAAGGTTAATTTGAATACAGGAAA
>CAXRCG010000014.1:0-9563 GCA_964228885.1 Pseudomonadales bacterium
AGGAAACTTACGCTGTGAAAACCACTGCTGAAATAATGATTAGTGCCCTGATGTCTGAGGGAGTAGATACAGTATTTGGCATCCCTGGTGCCCAAATCTATCCAATTTTTGATGCTATTTATAACACTCAGGAGAAGATGAAATTAATTGCTCCCCGACACGAGCAGGGAGCGGCTTATATGGCGCTGGGTTATGCCCGGTCAACTGGGCGAAGTGGCGTTTTTTCTGTGGTGCCAGGGCCCGGGGTATTAAATGCAGGCGCGGGACTATGTACGGCACAAGGGGTGAATGCACCGGTGATGTGTTTGACCGGTGAAATACCCAGTGACTTTATCGGACAAGGGCGTGGTCATTTGCATGAACTGAAAAATCAGCAGGAAACGCTACAGGGTATTGTAAAGTGGGCCGGGCATATTGCTGCGCCTGACGATGCTGCCAGTGTCATGCGGGAAGCATTTGCAAAAATGCACGGCGGTCGTAAAGGAGCGGTAGCGGTGCAAGCGCCCTGGGATGTATTGCCCGCGCAAACTGACCATACAAACTACGCGCCCATTGAAGTCGAATCGCTAGCGGTAGATGTTGATGCTATCGCTGAAGCCGTTAAGCTGTTATCACAGTGTTCACATCCAATGATTATGGTTGGTGGTGGTGCCCTCGACGCCAGTGAAGAGGTTACGCGTTTGGCAGAAATGCTGGAGGCCCCTGTCACAGCTTTTCGCAGCGGTAAAGGGGTGGTGTCAGACGAATCTGATTTCTCCGTCTGCGCGCCCGCCGGGTATAAGTTATGGCAGCAGACCGACGTCTTGATTGCTATTGGCACACGCATGGAACTTCAACTCATGCGCTGGGGCGATATGATGAAACGTCAAGGCTCCGCTGAGGGTAAAAAAGTTATCCGTATTGATATCGACCCCGATGAATTTTTACGTGTCAACACGGATGTTAATATTCAGGGCGACTCGGCAACCACGACTGGACAACTAGTCGAGGCACTAATCTCTGCGAATGTCGCGAGTTCCGGCAACAGGGAACTGATCGTTTCGACCCAGCAGCAGCTGCTGCACGATATTCAAGAAATTCAGCCGCAAATGGCTTATCTCAACCTTATCAGAGACATCCTGCCCCGAGATGGTTTCTTTGTGGAGGAGCTTTGTCAAATGGGCTTTACGTCAAACTTTGGTTTTGAAGTTTATCAGCCGCGCACCTACGTAACCCCCGGTTATCAGGGCACTCTGGGTTTCGGCTTCCCCACTGCGCTGGGCGTGAAAGTCGCAAATCCAGATAAAGTAGTGCTTAGTGTAACCGGTGATGGTGGCTTTATGTTTGGCATGCAGGAATTGGCCACAGCGGTACAACATAGTATCGGTGTTATAACCCTAGTATTTAATAATGCTGCCTATGGTAATGTCCTACGTGACCAGCTTACGCGATTTGACGGTCACGTGGTGGGTGCGGAGTTTACTAACCCTGACTTTGTCAAAATGGCGCAATCATTTGGGGCTCAGGGTTATCGTGTCAATTCGCCTGTTGAGTTGAAGCCTGTTTTGGAAAAGGCCATCGCAGACAATAAACCGACATTGATTGATGTGGTCGTGCCCAAGGGGTCGGAGGTCTCACCTTGGAAGCACATCCATCCTCAGGCAGGTTGATTGATGTTTAAACGAATTTCTAGATGACCTTCGTCGTCCGGGAATGTGAGAAATAAGCATCCAGCCGAATATTATTGGGTAAGCATAATGAATCATAACGTTGAGAACACTGCGATATCCCATCAGTCTCTGCGCGCTTCCTTCGGAGCTGTTGGCCCTGGTTTGCTTTTTGCTGCAGCAGCAGTCGGTGTATCGCATCTGGTTCACGCTACTCAGGCCGGTGCGAGCTATGGTCTGGGGATGTTCAGCATCATCATCATTGCCTGTTTGACTAAATATCCAGCGATACGTTTTGGTGGCGATTATGCCTCCGCGACCGGCAAAAACCTGATACAAAGCTATCGCCAAAGTGGGTTGTGGGTTGTGTTGCTCTACGGCATCGCGCAGGTTTTCTCAATGTGTTTCGTCATTTCTGCCGTGAGCCTGGTGACTGTTGGTTTGACGAAGTCGGTATTCGACCTCGCTATAGCGGATACTGTGCTGGTGGCTGTGCTGCTCACCGTCGTGACCACGATCTTGATAAGTGGTCGCTTTCATCTACTGGAAAAATTGACGAAAATTGTCGTACCCGTATTTACCCTGCTAATTTTCATTGCAACACTGATGGTAGTGAGCAGGATTGATTGGTCTATCTCCAACTTGGCTTGGCCAGAAATAACCGTGAGTACGACATTATTTATTATCGTACTGGGTGGGTTTATGCCGGCGCCGGTTGATTCCTCTGTTTTGCAATCGCTTTGGGTCTGTGCGAAAGCTAAAGACACAGGTGCCTTGCCGACTTTGGCGGAGTCGCGTTTCGACTTTAATGTAGGTTTTGTGGCTTCGTTGATTTTGGCGCTGTGTTTTTTGTTACTTGGAACCGGTGTCATGCATGACTCGGGAGTGCCCTTGGCGAAGGGGGCGGCAGCGTTTTCCTCGCAGGTAATCGAATTGTTTACCAAGGTGATGGGCCAGTGGACTTATCCTCTCATCGCTGTTGCCTCGATCACTGTCATGTTTTCAACGTTGATGACGTTGCTGGACGGTTACCCACGTATTGTGGCTTCGATCATCAGAGAGCTTTCCCCAAAGCACGGCGAAAGGCTGGCTGGAATTCCTGTTTATGATTTAGTTATTGTATTGCTTTGCTTTGGTTCAGTGACAGTCATCACGCTTTTGATGAATTCTTTTTCTGCTTTTATAAACCTAACCTCAGTTGTTGTTTTCGTTTTGGGCCCCATATTGGCCTATCTCAATCACCGGGCAATATTCGGTGAGGAAATCCCAGTAGCCAGACAACCCGGGTTACTGATGAAGATTTGGAGCATCGCTGGGTTACTTGTGATGACATTGTTAGGCGTTCTCTATTTTTATCTGCAAGCGACTAACAACGTTTAGTCTTCATTTCAAAGGCTTGAGTCATAGAACATACACTGTCAACAATTGGTGCCAGACATTATCTGATGAAAGAAGATCAGTGCGTCAAGTCGGTTGTTAGCCCTGAGGCGGTAAGCATTTTGCAAAGGCGATGGATGAGGTAGGTGTTGCAGACTTTATGAACGTCAATCTCTTCGCGCAGGGATATCGTGATGTTCCAGTGGGACCTTTTATGCAACCACACCCCCCAACGAAAATAAGAGGAAAGCTAGAGCAGGCTGCATTGGGCCTCTACTCGGAGGTCTGAAAAACGCGCTGCGCAGATTGCAAGGGACAGCCGTTTGCTCTACCAGGTGTCAATAAACGGCCGTTTCTTACCATCTCTTGGGGCGGGTTTCGGTGAGGACTTTAACCCCGTAATGATCCAATGCCGAGAATCCATTGGATCGATGACCTCATCAAGTTCGAACGCCGTAGCATAGTTCACCGCTTTACCACGGTTGTACATCTGTGCGACTCTCGCCTCGTAGGACTTTTCTCGTTCCTCCGGATCCTCGATTGCTTCGAGTTCTTTTTTGTAACCAAGCTTTACCGCGCCCTCAAGTCCCATACCCCCGAATTCTCCCGTTGGCCAGGTCACAGTAAACACGGATGCCTTAAAGCCACCTCCTGCCATTGCCTGGGCGCCGAGTCCGTATCCTTTGCGTAACACGATGGTGAAAAACGGCACGGTGATACTGGCGCCGGTAACGAACATTCTTGCAGCGTGGCGCACCAGCGCAGTCTTTTCGATTTCCGGCCCAACCATGATGCCTGGTGTGTCACACAAGCTTAGAATCGGAATATCAAAGGCATCGCAGAGTTGTAAGAATCTTGCGGCTTTGTCGGCACCGTCGCTATCAATCGCACCGGAGAGAAACTCTGGGTTGTTGGCAATGATGCCGATAGGGTGTCCTTCAATTCTGGCAAAAGCTGTGATCATGCCGAGGCCAAAATGCGCGCGCAGTTCGAGTACGGAATCGGTATCTGCCAACAAATTGATGACCTCCCGAATATCATAAATTCTGAGTCTGTTCTCAGGTATTGCTGCTCTCACTAGCCTCTGGTCACTGCAGGTCCACTCTGCACTTCGACCCTGAAAGTAGGAAAGATATTTTTTTGCCACTTGCATGGCCTCGGCCTCATCTTTGACAGCGATGTCGACAACGCCATTAGGTACTTGAACCTCCATAGGGCCAACTTCATCCGGGGTAAAAATCCCCAAGCCACCGCCTTCGATCATGGCTGGGCCACCCATGCCAATGTTTGAATCTTCGGTTGCAATGATCACATCGCTAGCACCTAACAATGCCGCGTTACCGGCGAAACAGCGGCCCGTGGTAATTCCGATGCGAGGGACAAGGCCGCTGAGATCACCGTAGAGTTGAAAAGCCAAACAATCGAGACCGGCGATACCGGCTCCATCGGTGTCTCCGGGGCGGCCGCCACCGCCTTCAGCGATCAATACAACCGGGAGTCGCAGCTCCTTTGCCAGTTCGAACATACGATCTTTCTTGCGATGATTTTGCAGGCCTTGCGTGCCAGCGAGCACCATATAATCGTAGGACATAACCACGCATTGGGTATTAACCTCTGGTGTTTGTCCGGAAAAGTAGTCAGCATTGACGCTACCAATACCTGTGATCATGCCGTCTCGGGCGGTGTTCCGCATCAGATCATCGACCTTGCGCCTTCGTCGCTGTGCAGCAATCGTTAGGGAGCCGTACTCTATGTATGTTCCCGGATCTAACAAATCCTTTAAATTTTCTTCCGCCGTTCTGTGGTGGGTGCCGTGACGTTTCGCAACTGCTTCTGGCCTTGAAGCATCAAGACCAAAGGCGAGCCGTTCCTTTGCTTCAGCAAGGTCGGGTCGGATATGGTCGATGTCATACGTCGTCGCTGAAGTCTCTTCTCTTACCGTGACCTCGGTTTCTTCAATGAGCATTAGCAGATGATCTTCACTCACGGCTTCGTTGGACATGACTAGCACAGACTTGACAATCCCGCTGGTTGGCGCTCTGATGACGTGTTCCATTTTCATGGCATCCATAATGAGTACTTGCTGACCTTGATAAACCTCGTCACCTTTTTGGATATTAATCTCGATGATGGTGCCTTGAAGTGGCGCGGTAATTCCGGATGTGCCGGAAGGCATGTCAGTGGATACCTCTGGCGGAGGTGTCGCTGCTGCTGTTTGCTCTTGTTGAACAAATCTTGCTTTATGATTCCCAGCTTTGGCGAGATCGAGCAGATGATCGTCAACATAGCGCGTGTAAATGGTATTCGATTCGAAATCTGGGCTGGAAAGCAGGTTGAGGATAAAAGGGAGGTTGGTTGCTATACCTTCAATTCTGAATTCTGAACATGCTCGATAGGCTTTTTTTGCGGCAACAGCAAAATCGTTGCCGGTGGAGTAGGTAACAAGCTTTGCCAACAGTGAGTCATATCTTGGTGATGTTGCGTATCCGGCATAACCGAAGCTGTCAATTCTAATGCCCGCGCCCGCCGGTGGCTCGAAGACGCTGATGTTGCCACCTGTGGGTTTGAACAAGCCATCTTCCATTAGGGTCTCCATATTGATTCGGCATTGTATGGCATACCCCTTGGGTAGATCAGGTTCCAGTTTTAGCCCGGCCTGCTGAAGACTTTTACCCATCGCAATACCAATTTGTGCCTGCACAAGATCGGTGTTTGTGACCTCTTCTGTCACTGTATGCTCGACCTGTAGCCTTGGATTAGCCTCTATGAAATAAAAAGTACTCGGTGCGTTAAGGTCGACTAAAAACTCAAACGTCGTGAGGCTCTTTAGGCCTGATCTCTTTGCCATGGTGAGCGCAGCATCGATAAGTTGTCGCCGTAGCGCAGGCTCTAAAGTTGGAGAGGGCGCCATTTCGACTATTTTCTGATGGTTGCGCTGGACACTACATTCCCTGTCCCAAAGGTGGGTGACGTTTGTACCATCGCCGATAACCTGAATTTCAATGTGTTTTGCGTGTTCAATTAGTGCTTCTACGTAAAGTCCGCCGTCGCCAAAAGCTGACATCGCTTCACTTTCACAACGTGCATACTCGGCGCTTACATCGTCTAAGCTAAGCACTTGTCGCATACCTCGACCGCCCCCGCCGGCGATGGCCTGGATGAGCATTGATGGGTGTTCACTATTAGTTGACTGCTGTAGTGACTGATAAAAATCAAGCGCTTGTTGGAGGCTGGTTTTTTCGTTGGTCCCCGCAACAACCGGGACTTGGCTATTGACTGCAAGTTGTCTCGCTGACGACTTGTCCCCGAATAGGGACAGTTGCATGGGTGTAGGGCCAACAAAAGTGACATTGCTCTGCTCGCAGAGTTTTGCAAAATCGACATTTTCACTTAGAAAGCCGTATCCCGGATGGATCGCGTCGCAATGGTTTGATTTTGCTGCTTCCAAAATGGCTTGTGAATCAAGGTATGCCGCTACCCCTGTGCCAGGTAATTGGGTTTGCTCATCCGTCTTTTTGACATGCAGAGAATTTTTATCGTCCGAAGGATAAACGGCAACAGTTTCTATGCCAAGCTCTGCCGCGGCCCGGGCAATGCGAATGGCTATTTCGCCCCGGTTGTCAATTAGTAGTTTCTTCATGTTTAAAGCTCTCCCTTCGACAATGTGTTCAGCAATGTAGTAAACAAAGTACCAACAGCACCGGAGAATATCACGAGTGCAGTAATCAGTGGTCCCTTGTATCATGTAGATTTACTTCGTTTCTTGAACAGAGTTAGGAGCTAACATTATGTCGATCGCTTATCTCAACGGCGAATGGAATCCAATGAGCGAAACCAAAATATCAGTGCTCGACAGGGGATTTATGTTCGGTGATGGTGTGTATGAGGTGGTGCCGGTTTATAAGCGAAAGCCGTTCACCCTCAAAGAGCATCTGGCACGACTTGGTCGGAGCCTGGCGGAAATAAAAATCATCAATCCGATGGACGAAACAGCTTGGGTCAACCTGGTTGATGAAGCGATCGAGCGCAGTGATGAGCACGATGCTTTGGTATACATACAGGTCACACGTGGCGCTTCCGCCAGTCGAGAACACGTCTGGCCTGAGCATACGCCTGCCACTGTTTTAGTTATGGTTTATGACGCCCCAACACTTTCTAGGAAGGATGTGACGCCTTACAAAATGATTACGCTTGATGATTTCAGATGGCAAAAAGGTCACATAAAAAGCGTGAGTCTAGTGGCCGCTGGGCTGTTCAAAAACGAGGCTGTGGCGCGTGGCGCTGACGATGCGATTTTGATTCGAAATGGCTTTGTCACGGAGGCGAGTGCGTCGAACGTTTATATCGTTAAAGACGGAGTGCTCATTACGCCGCCTACCTCAAATTCGATTCTGCACGGGATTACTCGACATCTGGTTTTAAGGCTTGCGCGGGGCGACGACATACCGGTTGAAGAGAGAGAAATAAGTGTCGCCGAATTGGATGCCGCTGACGAAGTGATCATCAGTAGTGCCGGCCATGAAGTCTGGCCGGTAGGCAGCGTTAATGGGGAATCCGTGGGTAACGGAGAAGGCGGAGTTGTCTGGCAGCGTCTTGATCGCTTATTCCAGGATTACAAATTCACCCCAAAATAGATCTTTCTCGTTAGGGTGAATTGTAGTCCATGCGCGTTTGTTAGCGGGTTAAGCGGTAGAGCATGCGACTCGTTTCACCCGTAGCATACAAGGTCCCATCCGGGAGGGCGGTAATTCCGTTAAATACCATAGAAGGAGGCTGATCGGCTGAAGCAGCATCGCTACCAGCTGGTATAGTAGCTAGGGTTGTTACCTCGCCGTTTCTGTCGGTGGCAACAATTTTTCCGTCACTGCCCTGCAGGGTGACAAACTCATCTCCAACGAGGGTAAGACCCTCAGGGTCAGTCAGACCTTCTGCGACAGCAATTGGGTCATCTAGCATTTGATTGTCGTTGCCAATTTTATAAATTTTACCCTCTGATCTTGAAGTCACATACAGATCGCCGTCACTGATCGCGAGTCCCGTGGGTGAATCGATTGACATAAATTGCGTTTTGCCATTGTCGTCTAGACCGATGATTGTATTGCTGCCATGTTCTGTTGCGATTATCTTGTTAGCATATCGAACTGCGGCAACCGGACCTGCAAGTCCCGTATGGCGTTCAACAACTTCCATTCCAACTGGGTCCCATACTCTGACGTCACCATCGACCCAGGAAACCAGAATTAGGTTGTCACCGTCGGTCGAGAGGTTCAGCGCACCACCCATTTTGCCCATACCCAGTACATTTCTTTGAACTTGAGTTTCCTCACCGGTCGTCGGATTGAAAAACCGTATCGCATGGAGGTCTGCAATGACCAATTCGCCGTTGAGCAAAGTGATACCCCCGGGGTGTGCGAGTCCGCCGGGCTGTAACGTGGTCAAGCTGCCATCTGCTTCTACCCGTTTCACGAAACCATCGGTGAAGCTCGAAACAAACAAGCGGTTATCCTTATCAAATGCAAAGTTGTCGAGTCCCTGTGATAGAGAAGCAACCACGGTTTTTGTTTCTCCTTCGATTTTGATGACCTCACCTGTTCCCGTGTCAAGTACATGTAAAATTCCCGCTTTATCGAATTTGACGGCTGCGGGTGTGGTGAACCCACTGGCTTCAAGACGCATTGTCTTGTCATCAACGTCGAAACTGACAACCTCACCCCGAAACCATCGCGGGCCATACAGCCGATTATCACTGCCCCAGTCCATGCCATTCAGGCCGCAACTAGGACCCAAATCTTCTGCGATAACGCGTGGCTTGGCGATACCCTTCGGATCTACTTCGAATAGTCCCGTGCCAAAGAAGCACTGGGAGACGAAAAGCCTGCCATCATCCGAAAATGTTATTGGATTCACCCCCGGCGTTAATTGTGCCGCAACCACTTTGTAGCCATCAGGTGTAAAACCGGCGACCTCACCGGTGAGAATTGATGTCCAGAAATATGAGCCATCTGCACCAAAAGCAATATCGTCAGGACCCACAACGCCATCTTCCATCGTTAGTGTTTTCAGCATTTCTCCAGAGTCAGGATCGATAATGCTAATAGTTGAGCCGATAACCGATGCTACATATAGTTTGTTGTCGGCGGAAAACGCAAGGCCATTAGTCCCCGCGATATTTGCGCCGGTTGCGATCGTTTTGAGCACAGGCGCGTCGTCGACGTTTTCCGCTGCATCCGTTGCTGGTTCTTCGCTGCAACCCGAAAGGATCAATGTGGCAAAGAAAAATCCAATGAGTGAAAGTTTTAGCAACGATCGATTGAGTGTTCTCATGAGCTTGGTTCCGTATTTTTCGGTTTAATAAGTTGTGATAGCGCGTGTTGGGTTTTTACTTTTACAGGTTGGCGATAAAGCTGTCTATTACATCTAACATTCTTCGCCTCGGCGTTTCAAGAAGTGCTGCGTGGTCACCATCTGGCAAACTTACACACCATTTGTTACTGGTAGCCACTGCTAGAAAAAATTCAGCTTGATGCTGGGTAAGTGCCA
>CAXRCG010000015.1:0-69457 GCA_964228885.1 Pseudomonadales bacterium
CTCCGTTGTTCCGGTGCTCCGGTACTTAATATGCCTTCGAAATTGGCGCCAAGCCAATCAGTGTATCGGGTGTCTTCAGTGATTTGATTCAGTAAGTACATAAAACGGCCGGTGCCCGCGGGCCCATGACAGACACCTAAGTAAAAAGTCGAAGGTGGTTGCTGTTCTTCCGTGTGACAGACCAGGAAGCCCGCGTCGCTAGCCACCGTTCTGGTTTTAATATATTCAGCGGCGGACAGCGCAGCCTCCAGATAGGCTTGACTATTGGTTTCCCGGTACAAATCTGCGAGGAAGTAACCCACACCGGCACCGCCATGGGCAAAGTTGGGTGCGGTAAACGGAAACGGCATATCGGTCATCATCAGCCAACGAATACCATCTGGGGTGTCTTCACCTACTTCAAGCAGCCTATCCGCAGTTTTCTCAGCGAGGGTTGTGTCGGCGAGTAATCCTTGGCGAAAGGCATAGAGATAGATGATGCCTGCACCAGCTGCACCAACTGAAAGATCGATGACCTCTCTCTCGCCCGTGATGCCAGTGATATCGGAAAACGGAATGGGTTCTATCCAACCCATCCCTTCACCTAATGCTGAAGATTGAGCAGTAATGCGATCCAGTGCCATCAGGGCGCCAGACTTGTATTTTTCGGCTGCGGTCAATTTGTACAACTCGTTGAGCACGAAGACGTAGCCAGGCCAGCCGCTGTAAAACCCGATAGTGATAAAAGCTTTCTCTTGCGCTTTTGTGATCACATACGCCAGTAAGTCATCACCTGCAGCACGCAGGATGTCGAGGTAAGATTGCTCTTTTGTCGACAGGTACATTTCCATATAGAACAAAATGATACCCGCAGACCCATGGTAAAGCGTGTGTGTTCCTTGTCCATCCGCAACCCTTCGCCAACAGATGCCGTCATTGGTACTTATTTTGTGTGAGTCAAGAAACTGCTCTGTAGAGACAGCTCGATCGAAATATGACATGAAAGTAACCCAAAGACCTGAGTAGCGCAGTCTATCAGGCTCTCAACAAGCTGTTAATGGCAGCTTGTTGAGCGCCACCGGCGGCGAGGGTCTCATACCGTGATTTAGCATTGTCGGGAAATCAAGGCCAAGTTAAAGCATGGCAAACCCGCGTGCCTTCAAATAGGCAAGAAAGCCGGCTCGCTGTGGTGTTGAATACTGGCGGGTTTTGTCTTCAGACCAGCCATAAAAATTCGCTACGCCGTATTCTTTTTTGTTGCGCTGGCTAGCCTCTGGAATGCTAAAGCGCTGATCGCGACGCCTGTCGTAGGCGTCTATCTTTTCTTGGCGATCTGATGCCTGGTACCGGTTGTGATGTACAGTCAATGACGGTGGTAATCGCATGCTAACGAAGCCTTCTCGCGCAGGATAACCGACGCATAACCCTGCGATAGGAAAAACAAGGTCAGGCAGTTCCAAGAGCGTCGAAAGCGCTTCAATGTTTGAGCGAATTTCGCTAATTGGACAACAGCCTAGGCCAACAGATTCAGCGGCCATGGTGAATGCTTGCATGACCAGGCCTGCATCGATCGCAGCGTTCATGAATTGGTCAACGTTATCGTTGGGAAACGGTTTGTTGCGCATCTCGGCCGCGATGCGGATTCGGCTGTGGTCTCCGCAAAAAACAAGGAATCGTGGCGCTTGTGTAATCCAGGGCATTGATGGGATCCAGCTGCCTATCAGCGCTCTTGTTGCAGGGTCATCGACGATGATAATTGATGCTTGCTGCAGGTCGGATTTCGAGCTGGCTGAAAGTCCGCAGGCGATTAATATTTCAAGCAATTCATCATCGACCTTCTGTTCGCTGTATTGGCGGTGAGTGCGTCGTTCGAGAATGGATGCCAAGGGGCCCTCTGCTGGCATTTGATTGCCAACCTGTGTGGGTGTGCCGAATCTGTGCTCGATCAAGTCGGATATCTTTTTGGTCATGTCGGGTTACCTATCCTAGGAAATGCCTTTCGATTGCCAAAGGTGTTTTACAATGATTTCATCTTTGATCAATGACATATCGAAATAGTTGCCGTGTAGCCAGGCAAGATAATGATCTGAAATATGGTCGCTTTCCGTACGTCCACCGTTGCCGCCGGCAATGACAAACTTGAATCGCAGAGGGTCTGCCATATCGACTACCCAGCGAAATGCTGGGCCATGGTAAACCTCTTGTTCTACTGTGCCCCTGGCAGGCGGATTATGCATTGCCATCGCCAGCGTTGTCGCGCTGCCGCCAATCGGGTCCGGTCCGGTTTCCATATGTTGCCAGGCATCATACTTTCTCAGCGAATGACCAAAACGAATCTGGTGGATCATCCCAAACGTCCAATCGTCACCGTAAGTGGTGCTGAGATATTCGACAATCGAGATGACCTCTTCCTGAATGATTTTATTGAAGGTGTCGCGATGGGCGAGCCAAGGTGAGCCTTCAACCATAAAATCGTGAATGGCGAATCGGCTGAGTGCCGGGGCTACGTCAGATAAGCTTGCTATGCAAGGGCTTGTGCCGAGCACAGATTTAAGAAAGCGCAGGTGGGGCCTTCGTTCCATCAGCGGATAGAAAATACAGGCGGCTTTGGATGCCATTGTTGCTCTAAAGTCCCAGTTTGAGAGCAGATCGATGGCCACTTGTAGATTGCCGCCAGGCTGAATGCCGGCAACGGGCGCATTAAGAGCTACCAGGATGTCAGGGACCTGTTCCCGTGCTTTGAAATCAAGCAGATCCAGCTGCATGTTTGTGAAGTCTTCGACGGTAAAATTGGGGTTTTGCCGTGATTGAATTCTTTCTTGTAGCAACGCTTCGATTCTTTTCGCGCGAGAGTTATGAGTTGCGAAGTTGTGTATCGGATAATCACCTGCGCTTCCCATTGTGTCGTTATTCGCCGTTAACAGGTAACCTTTCTCCGGATTGACTTCGACCAAGAGTTCTTCTGCTTTGCTCAAGTCAAAGTGAAACTGCGGATCCTCAGCTGGAAGTGGAACAACGCCTGTGACGCCCCGTTCAGCATGGTTTTTCCCTTTGGCCGGTCGCTTGCGGATAGTTGTCGCAATATAGCGGTGTATGTCGTTATGTCTATACACGCAAATAATGTTGTTAACAAGCGGACACACGTCGTTCTCGAAGAGGGCATCACCCAGCTCCGTGCTATTAGTTGCAAGCGGCATCAAAGCGAGTACTCCGGCGGAAGAGGGTAGATCTCGCATCACCCAATCCAATGAAGTTGTGCTTTTTACTTGGTTGGCGTTGGTGATACCCAGCGCGTGGGTGATTGATTCCAGCACGGGACCATGATTTGACTCTTTAATCGAAAACGAGCGAGCTGTCTCACCCGCGATATCAATCGTATAGGTACTGGTTTTTGCCGGTGTTTGATTTTCGATGAAAACATCATAGGTATCAATGAAGCCGGTGGTTAAACCCCACGAAACATCCCTGTTGTGCCCCATCATGAAATAGGGAACGCCAGGAAAACTGGCGCCAAAAGCATCCCAATTTGGTGCGTTCAGATGCGAGTAAAAAAAAGTATTGGGCATTGTGTGGGGCTGATGTGGGTCGGTTGCAAGAACGGGGAATCCTGATGCTGACAACGCTCCCGAGATGGCCCAATTATTACTGCCGCTCAAGCGTGTTTCATGGGGAAACAATAGTTTCGCAATATTCAGGTCAATGTTAAGAATCGATTCCTTCATTTGCTCGACACATTGCCCATCCTCAGCGGAAAATCGGATGACATTGTTGCGAAAATACTCGATACCGTTTTCGGCCATTAACCTAGCGAGGTAGATTTTTTCCAGCCAAGATTTGTGTTGAAACCATCCTGTAAAACGATAGCGTGAAGCGACGTCTTGTCGGGTGTAATGTCTAGGCTCTGTGCCTGCCTTTCGGAACTCCGGGGGAATGTCTTCGAGCGAGTCGACATAGGCGTTGACGCCCTGGAGATAGGCATCAACGATGTAATCACCCGGTGAATCAGGCAACTCACCTGCAACAACATTAAAAGCTTTGTGCATTAAGTCCTGAGCAACGTATTTTTCACCCATCACGCTGGCTGCTGTGCCGGTCGCGTAAAGATTGCTTAAGTGAAGTTGCCAGAGCCTTTCACTCGCGCAGGCATAGCCCATGCCGCGATATGCATCTTCGATTGATTTCGCAAATATATGGGGAATGCCGATATTATCCCAGCATATTTCCATGGGTGCTTCTGCTTCTGGTATTGAAAATTTCATGCCGAGGTCCGTATTTTTAAAGCGAGTTTACGAGAAGGCGAACCTGGTTTTACTCGACGATCATATGATTGCAAGTTGTGAGCAACGCCAAATCCTAGGAAACATGTTATGTCTTTTGAAGCCCTTTTCGGTTTTGTTCAGGTCCCTTCACCGCGTACGATATGTCCCAAATATTCATAAAATAGCGCCGCATTTTCTAGCGTGTCATTGCGCTGATCGAGCAGCATCCGGTGCTTATAGAAATTCATCGCGGCGCGAATCGTTGACCTGCATCGACGCGGAGGGTTGATCCATTCATCATTGCGGACTCGAAAATGGCGATTGCCATAATCGCGAACTCATCGGGATTTCCCATGCGGTGGGGAAAAGCAGCATCTTTTGTCATGTTATCCGAGCTTTCGACCGGGATGCCTGCGGTAAGACCCGTTGCGAACAAACTTGGCGCGATGGTCATGCAGCGAATGCCCAAATTGCCTAGGTCTCTTGCCATTGTTAACGTCATCGCTGAAATGCCGCCCTTTGCCGCGCTGTAGGCGACTTGGCCTATTTGGCCCTCAAATGCAGCAATTGAAGATGTGTTGATCATGACCCCGCGTTCACCCTCTTTGTTGGGTGTATTATTAGACATATGTTGCGCAGCAGCGGTATTAATATTGAAGGATGCCACCAGGTTGAGTGCGATAACTTTGCTGAAGATGTCTGTAGGATGCCGAGTGCCATCTTTCTTGACAGTACGCTGAGCGGTGCCGCCAACTGCTCGGTTTCCGCCTCCTGCAGTGTTCAGTACGAAATGAAGGCCACCCATATCTCCGACAGCATCGGCGATCATTTGATCCATATTGGCGTAGTCCATCACATTGCAAGGGTAGAACTTGCCGCCCAGCGACGCTGCTATTTCAGCACCATTTGATGCCTCCAGATCAAGAATAGAGACCTCTCCGCCTCCTCTCTTGAAGCGCTCAGCGGTGGCCCGACACATACCAGAGGCCCCTCCGACAAAAATTGCTTTGCTGCCCTGAATTTCCATTTTTGACTCCAAATATATTAGTTTCGGTGGGTTTGCTTGTTCAGGTCAGTTTACCCTTGCTGTATCTTTTTTTCTTATCTACCACTTTGGTGTTTTGCTTCAGTGCTACAAGCGATACACTCTGCCTTCTACATCAATAATAAACAGAGGGTTGTATGAGATACGAATCACCGACGACCACTAAAGCGGCTGTCGCCCTTCTTTCCGGAGAAAAGGGTCAGGCTTACGTTTTGGCTGGCGGAACGGACCTGCTGGTGCGATTGCGAATGGACATGATTGAACCGGATCTGATGGTGGACATCAAGCGGATTCCAGCAATGTCTGAAGTTACCAAAACAGCATCCGGTTTTAAAATTGGTGCTGCGGTATCCGGCGCGGCGCTTGGTAAAAACAAGGCTCTAGTCAAAGCCTGGCCTGGCGTCGTTGAAGCCGCTAATCTTATCGGCTCCGATCAGATCCAGGGAAGATGTACTATGTCTGGAAATCTTTGTAATGCATCCCCTGCGGCCGACAGTATCCCTGCGTTGATAGCTGCAGGTGCCAAAGCTGTCATTGTCGGTAAGAAAAAACGCACGGTGCCGGTTGAGAAATTTGTGACAGGGCCGGGACAAACAGTCTTGGACAAAGGTGAAATGGTTGAGTCAATTACGTTGCCAGTGCCAGACAAAAAGTCGGGAGATGCCTATCTCCGCTTTATACCCAGAACGGAAATGGACATTGCCGTTGTTGGTGTCGGTATCAGCCTGACCTTGAAAAAAGGTGTGATTGACTCCGCTAGGGTTTCATTGGGTGCTGTGGCACCAACCCCGTTGCTGGTTAAAGCGGCGGCGAAGGCCATCATTGGTACTAAACTTGACGATGCCGCACTTGATGCGCTGGCGGCGGCTTGTTCCGCAGCTTGCGATCCAATAGACGATAAGCGCGGTACTATCGAATATCGGGAACGTGTGGCAGGCGTACTTGCTAAGAGAACAGCGAAAATAGCCTACGAAAGAGCAGGGGGTAAATAATGGCGGGCGTACACGTAACAACGACAATTAACAACGATCCGGTCGAATATGTTTGTCCTGCGGATGAGTCTTTACTCAATGTGCTGCGTGACAATCTTGGACTCACAGGCGTGAAAGAAGGTTGCGGCACCGGCGATTGTGGTGCCTGTAGCGTAACGCTCGATGGCCAGCTTGTCTGTGCTTGTCTGGTGCTTGGTGCCGAAGCAGAAGGACGAACCATAACGACGGTCGAAGGCATGGCGGATGGCGAGAAACTGCACCCATTGCAGGAGCAGTTTATTAATAACGCTGCGTTGCAGTGCGGGATTTGCACGCCGGGTTTCCTGATTGCAGCAAAAGCATTACTCGACGAAAACCCAAGTCCCACTGAAACTGAAATTCGTTACGCATTAGCGGGTAACCTTTGTCGATGTACAGGCTACGACAAGATTGTCAAAGCCGTACAGGCAGCGGCAAAAGATCTGCGTAAGCAGAACAAAAAAAAGAAGAAGTAGGAGGCGCTGAATATGAATGATCCAAAATTTACAGGACAGGAATTCAAGGTTGTCGGTACCAGGGTAAAGCGACCTGACGGATTAGACAAGGTGACTGGGCGAGCCCGGTATGGTGCAGATATGAGTGCGCCGGGACAACTTGTGGGGCTGATGCTGCGCTCTCCACATGCGCATGCGCGCATTAAAAAGATCGATGCTTCAAAAGCTGAGAAGCTTGCTGGAGTCAAAGCGGTTATTACTTCGGCTGACTTGCCAGACCTAACTGGCGGCAATTCAGGCCTTTATGACACGCTCGAAAATTGCATGGCAAGAGACCGCGCACTTTATGATGGTCATGCCGTCGCCGGTGTTGCAGCGATTGATAGAACCACTGCGAAAAAAGCCTTGAAATTGATCAAGGTCACCTATGAGAAATTGCCACACGTTACAGACGTTGACGAAGCATTAAATGATGATGCGCCAATTGTGCAGCCGCGCTACGCCCAGGAAGGTCGGCACGGCAACTTGATAAACAAAGGTGAGTTTGGTCATGGTGATATCGACAAAGGTTTTGCTGAAGCCGATATCATCGTAGAACGTAGCTATAAAACAGGACAAACGCATCAAGGATATATTGAACCACATGCTTGTCTCGCGAGTGTCAGCCCGGATGGTACAGGTGAACTCTGGGTCACAACGCAGGGCCATTTTGCCTACCGTAATAACTGCGCGCAGTTGTTAGGTATGGATATTGCGAAGCTGAAGGTAACCTCCTCTGAGATTGGTGGTGGTTTTGGTGGCAAAACCCATGTTTGGATGGAGCCTATTGCTCTTGCGCTCTCTCGCAAAGCGAATCGGCCGGTGAAGATGGTGATGAGCCGGGAGGAGGTTTTCAAGGCTTCTGGTCCGACATGCTCAACTTCGATGGATATCAAAATCGGTGCTAAGAAAGACGGTACCATCGTTGCTGCCCGTGCTGAATGTCGTTACATGAATGGCGCATTCCCTGGTATGTGGGGAACACTTGGCGGTATGACAGCTTTTGCTTGTTACAATATAGCGAACAACAAGGCGATAGGCGTCAACGTTCTATGTAATCGCCCAAAGGTGGCAGCCTATAGAGCGCCTTCAGCACCCATGATGGCTTTTGGTGTAGAAAGTACCATTGATCAGCTGGCCAAGGAACTAGGCACTGACCCTGTTGAACTTCGTCTTAAGAACGTTGCAAAGGAAGGCACGCTTGCACCTTATGGTCCCGTCTGGGGCCCGATTGGTATTGAGCCAACGCTTGAGGCTGTGCGTGACCATCCCCACATGAGGGCAAAATTGGGTAAGAATCAGGGTCGCGGTGTTGCTTGCGGATTCTGGTTTAACATTGGCGGTCAGACCTGCAGTGACCTAAATATTGGTCCTGATGGTACGGTAAACCTCACGGTAGGCACCATCGATGTCGGTGGAGCTCGGGCATCCCTGGCGCTAATTGCGGCTGAAGAGCTCGGCATAGCGTATGAAGATGTTCGAACAAGCATTGGTGATACATCCTCCCTCGGGCATAACGACACAACGGAGGGCAGCCGAGGTACATTTTCATCAGGTATGGCGACAATCTTTGCCGCGAGAAATGCGATAGACGTCTTGAAAGAGCGTGCGGCTAAGATGTGGCAGATCCCAGTGGAAGCTGTCAATTGGGAAAATGGATCAGCTCACGCTGTTGGTAATGAGCACGATAATTTGCCGCCGTTGACGCTAAAAGATATCGCTAAGAAAGCCGGCAACACCGGCGGCCCCATTGCTGGTCACCACGAAGCGACTGCAGATGGCGCTGGTGTCTCTTTTGCTTCTCACATTGTGGATGTCGAAGTTGATCCGGAAACCGGTAAGACGACAATTCTTCGATATACCGTGGTGCAAGATGCCGGTAAAGCTATTCATCCGGATTATGTCGAGGGGCAATTCCAAGGTGCAGCTGCTCAGGGAATTGGTTGGGCGCTGAACGAAGAATATATCTACGGAAAAGATGGTCGGCTACAAAACGGAGCGTTTCTGGATTACAGAATGCCTGTTTGCTCAGACCTGCCTTCTATTGATACAAAGATTCTTGAAATTCCTAATCCCAGCCATCCCTACGGTATTCGTGGGGTCGGTGAAACTTCAATTGTGCCGCCACTTGGCGCGATCGGAAATGCGGTTTCCAATGCTGTGGGTGTCAGGATGTACGAGGTGCCTATGTCTCCTCCAAGAATCTTGAAGGCTCTGGATGATGCAAGCGCCTAAACTGGTAGAAGCAGACAAGGTTAAATGGAAGTCTCCCTGTCAGGGTCGGTAAGAGATGCAGTGGGTGGTCTCGCCTCAGTTGAAGTTGAGGCAGAGACCATTCGCGAGTTGCTGACCCGCCTGATCGATAGATACCCTAAACTGGAAAACTATCCGGAGGAAGGTATTGCCGTTGCGATTAATGGCACAATTTATCGCGATAGTTGGGAGACACCAATTCCTGAAGGTTCAGAGGTGTTCTTGTTACCACGGATTGTAGGCGGCTAGGTCACTCGCTTGAATGAGAGCGGGGAAGTTAGGTAATCTTGCCTTCCTCGACAACCGGTTCGTTGATTTCCGCTTAAAGCATTTGCTTCTTTGCGCGTGCCTGTCGCATTGGTTACAACTACCCGACGCATAAATTCATCGGCTCATGGGTACTAGAAGACTACGCAGTTTATTCCGGGACAGCCTGCCATTGTGCTATCACCCGTAATTCAGTGCCCCAGTAGCTTTAATGATCAATCAAGCTATCTGCTAGGCATGCACGTTGGTGTGTTTCGTCGCCGAATTGATGCTGGCAAAAAATTGCGCGGCGCAGAAAAAGCTGTGCATCGCATTCGTAGGTGAATCCGAAGCCACCATGGAACTGAATAGCGCGGTCCCCAGCAAAAGCAAAACCTTCACTAGCGACGGCCTTTAACATACGTAACGATGTCTCTTTCTCCTGTGGGGTAGCGGTATCGAATACGGTAGCCGCGTGATAGAGATGAGAACGTGTCGCTTCCAGACCCAATAGCACATCAACGGTTGGATGTTTCAGAGCCTGGTAACTACCAATATATTGATCGAATTGTTTTCGAGTTTTCAAATACTCGACAATTAGATTAAGGGTGCTGGCATGTCCCCCTGCAATTTCAGCTGACAGCAATAGCATCGCAGTCTGTTCGATCTCAACAAAGCAGGTCTTGGGTAAAACTTGATCTGGCTTTACGGTTATCCCATCGAGCGTTAAACGGTAACAACGTCGCGTTTCATCGATGACAACTTCGCGCTGGAGTGCATGCTCGGGTATAGCTGATCTGTCAAGTAAAATGAGCCGTGGCTGATTTTCTAACAGGACCGAAACGAGCACGAGTTCTGCAAACGCTGCATCCTGAACAAAACACTTTGTGCCGGACAGGCTAAGAGTGCTGTCCTTCAGCGTACCAGTACAGAGAGGTTCGGAAAGCTGCCAACTGCCATCTGGTTCTATTAGGGCCATAGTTGCGATGGCGCCGTTTGCAATCTTTGAAAGCCATGCCGATTTCTGCTCCTCACTCCCCGCGAGCTGCAAAGTATTAGCGGAAATTGCCGACCATACCAAAGGGCTAGCCATTAGATTTCGTCCCATCGCTTCAACAACAGGCACTAGGTCAGCTATGCTAAGGCCCAGACCTCCGTGGGATTCGGGCACAGCGATCCCTGTCCAACCTAACTCCACCATCGCTAACCAAAGATCTGAAGGTAGGCTCTGGGCTTCTTCGGTTCTGCTGCGAACGAGGTTGATCGTTGAGTTTTTGTTACAAAAGTCCATCGCCGTATCTAGCAACATACTTTGTTCTTCGGTAAAACTAATTTGACTATTCATCTTTGTTCCTTCTTCTTCGCCTGTCGTGCTGATCTCAAGCACAGGCAAATTTAGCTTTTTGGCAATCCCAGTACACGTTCACCCATGATGTTGTATTGAACTTGAGTGGTGCCGCCGCCAATGGTTGCGGAGAAAGAGTTGAAGTAAATTCGTTGCCATTTACCCCCGTCTACCGCCTCGGGAGAAATAAATCGCCCGCCATTAGCGCCCTGTAGCGATATAGCGAACTGACAGAAACGTCGCTTTAATTCAGAACCTCGGAGTTTGCCAGACATCGCGATAGCAGTGGGTCGTTCAGTATTTAGTGCCGGAATTTTTGTCTTTGCGCCCATCAATACATTGCTCTTTGCTTCAATCAAAAACTGAACCATCTGATCTCTGATCAATGGGTCTTCAAGCGCCGGTTTTCCATTTCGCTTTGAGCGACGCGCTAGTTCGAGCACGTCGTTCACGTTGATGTCCATCATCGATAGGCCGCCGGCCTGGCCGCCAACATTACCTCTTTCAAACATGAGTGTAGCCATAGCAATCTGCCAACCTTCACCTTCTCTCCCCATAATTGAATTGGCCGGAATGCGTGCATCATTGAAAAAGGTCTGGCAAAAACCGTACTCACTTGTCAGCTTTTTGATGGGTTGCGGATCGATTCCCTCAGTTCTCATCGGCGCGAGGAAGAAGCTCAATCCCGCATATTTGTTAGGACCGTCGTTTGATGTGCGTGCGAGTAGGATCATGTACTTTGCGTATGAACCCAGACTGGTCCAAATCTTAGAACCGTTGATGATGTAGTCATCACCGTCTTTGACTGCCTTAACCTGAGCGTTGCCGAGATCTGACCCGTGGTCTGGCTCGGAGAAACCCTGACACCAAATGTCATCGGCATTTAGAATGCCCTTGATATATTTTTTCTTATCTTCCTCTGTACCCTGCTGGAGTATGAGAGGACCGGCCCAGTTCAGACCAATCGTGTTTGTCATAAAAGGCACACGCTGGCGAGCCATTTCCTGTGACACGATGTCTTGAAAGGCCTGTGGCTGGCCACCACCGCCGTATTCTTGAGGCCATGACATTCCAAGGTACCCTGCATCGTAGACTTTTCTTTGCCAATTGCGGAGGTATTCAAATTGCTCGTCTGTTCCGACCTCCATGAAAGATTCGGGTAACAAAAATCCGGGATCGCCAGGATTGTTTTCTCTTAGCCATGCGGACACTTCCGTTCTGAATTGGTCCAACTCCAGTTCGCTTACACTCATTACTCTCTCCAGAAAAATCTTGTTGGTGCAATGTTTCTATGTAGACACCTAAAAACGAGCCACGCCGAAGGTGTTGGGCTCGGTACCACGGTGAACCTTTTCAAGGCAGGTCTCTAACGTAAAGATCAAAACTTCGCGAGTATCTGCAGGATCAATGATGCCGTCGTCCATCATGCGTGATGAACAGTGCATGGCCTCCGATGAATGCTCCATGCTCTCGATGATCGCTGCGCCTTGCTTCTCCATCATGTCTCTTTGTTCTTGGGGTATTTCCTGCCCCGTTAATTTTGCCCTGTCTTCGGCAATAACTCTCATTACGCCGGCTGCCTGTGCTCCGCCCATGACTGCCTGTCGGGCAGTTGGCCATGAGAAAACAAACTCTGGCCTCAATGACTTTGAACACATGGCATAATTACCAGCGCCGTACGCATTACCAACAATAATGGTAAGTTTGATTGGGCGAAAGTTTGCGACAGCTTGAATCATTTTTGAGCCATGTTTGACTTGGCCGGCCTGCTCTGCTTCCACACCGACCAAAAAACCCGTGGTGTTTTGCAGGAAGATCATCGGCGTATTCGTCTGATCGCAAAGTTGAAGGAACTGACTCGCCTTCTTTGCCCCCTGGGGGGTAATAGGACCATTGTTAGTAATGATGCCGCAGCGCCAGCCGCCAATGTGAGCATGGCCACAAACGGTATGTGGGTCGTTGACAGGTTCGAATTCGAAAAACCTTGAACCATCGAACACCCTCGCGATGACTTCACGCATATCGTAGGGAATCCGTTTATCTTCTGACACGATGCCACGAAGCTCCTCTGCTGGGTAAAGTGGTTGTTCGACGGGTTGATCTGGTACCAGGTTTTTTGCCGCATCCGGAGGGAATTGATCAAGAATTTCACGGGCTACCCGAATACCGTCAGCATCACTCTCTGCCAAATATTCGCCTGTTTGTGAGACAGTAGCGTGCATGACTGCGCCACCCAAGGTTTCGTGATCAGCTTCTTCCCCCGTTGCCGCCTTTAACAGCGGTGGACCAGCGAGGAACAGGTGGGTTTGGTCTCTCACGAGTACCACATAGTCAGAAAGCGCTACTTGATAGGCACCTCCTGCTGTAGCGTTACCGTGTGCCACTGTTATTTGTGGTATGCCGGCAGCGGAAAGCTCAGCTTGCTGGCAATAGACCCTGCCGCCGTCAAGGAATCCGTGCACGCCCCACGGGTCTGGATCGCCGCCACCTGCAAGATTGCCACCGCCACTTTCGCTTAAACACACCAGCGGTAGTCTTGTGCTGAAGGCGATTTCTTGTAACCTTAAATTTTTTCGGGTGGTGACAGAGGAAATGGTGCCGCCTTTAATTGCATAGTTCCAGACCATCGCAAGCACCCGACGACCCTTCACGTAGCCAATCCCGACAATGAGATTTCCACCGGCAGTTTCACCTTCCTTATCTCCATTCATTCCGAGACCTGCGATCGAGGAAAGCTCGAGAAAAGGGGCTCCGCGATCAAGCAAGTGCGATAAACGTTCACGTGGTAATAGTTTGCCTTTCTTTTCCGCTCGCTCGCGATAGCGCTCTTCGCTTGCTCTGATATTTCGCTCAACCACACGGATTTTTTCGACATAATTGGTCATGAACTCAACATTTTCGCGGTATGCTTGGCTATTTGTATCCAGTCTTGTTTTAAGCTGACTCATCTTCAATCTCCGTTAATTTCAATTCGACCATCAACTGTCGATTCTTTACCTGATTCCCTGTTTCGACCGCGACTTGTATCACCTCGCCGTCGCCATCTGCCAAGTGCCTATGTTCCATTTTCATCGCCTCAACGATGACCAGCGGTTGATCTTTGGTGACTTTTTCTCCTTCAGCAACCAACACTTTAACCACCAGACCTTCGGTCGAAGCGTGAATTTGACCACTACCCGAACCGTCAGCAGAAGCCGCCGGCACATAGGTCATAATTTTTGCGTTCAGGTTATCCTTGCCAAAATCGATACTTGTTTCTTCATCCGACAAATAGAAGACAGCTTCCTTTGCGACCCCGTTGTAGTTATAGACCAGAGTGCCTGATTCACAGTGGTTGATCTGTACTAGATGTTCTTTGCCATCGACGAAAACCTCAAAACCGATATCTGTGGCTAGGCTTGTGACGGATACTTCTCTGCCACCGATCGATAATGTGTCTCGAATCAACATGGGCTCAGTGTTGCTCCAGCCTCCGCTGCTCCTTGCGCTGTGTGAGCTATGATGTGCGATCAGCGCAGCGTTAACGGCGATGAGCTCATCCGTATTCTTAGCTTTGAGCTGTTCGAGTAACTGCTCGTTGATGAAACTGGTTGTGGTGTCGCCTTGTACAAAGGTTTGCTGTTCGAGAAGATCGACAAGAAAATTTTTGTTAGTGGTAAGACCCAAAATCCTTGTTTGAGTTAATGCTCTGATGAGGCGCCTACGTGCTTCCTCCCTGTCTTTTCCCCAACAGATAAGCTTTGCCAGCATTGCGTCGTAATACGGCGTTATTTGGCAGCCACTGTGCAGCCCGTGGTCAATCCTAACGCCGACATTATCGTAAGGCTCGAAGTACTGAATTTTCCCTGTCTGCGGCATGAAGTTGTTCAGTGGGTCCTCAGCGTAAATTCGAACCTCGATGGCATGTCCATCAAAGTCAATGTCTGATTGTTCACAAGGTAGTGGTTCGCCGCTGGCTATTCTTAGTTGCCAGTCGACAAGGTCGGTGTCGGTGACAAGTTCTGTCACTGGATGCTCAACCTGCAATCGAGTATTCATTTCAAGGAAATAGAAGTTTTCATCTTTATCTACTAAAAACTCAACCGTCCCAACACCTTCGTAGTTTACCGCTTTGGCAGCGTTTACCGCTGCTTGGCCCATTTTTGCCCGCAGAGCTGGTGTCACAAAAGGTGATGGACATTCTTCAATGACTTTCTGGTGGCGGCGTTGAGCCGAACAGTCCCGTTCGCCGAGATGTATGACATTTCCGTGACTGTCTCCTGCAATCTGCAACTCAATATGTCGTCCATCGACAATCGCTTTTTCAAGTATTAGCTCATCGCTGCCGAAAGCGCCTGAAGATTCCGCTCGAGCTGAGTCCAGCGCGTCGGGTAAGTTGTCTATATCAGTTACAAGACGCATGCCTCTGCCACCGCCCCCAGCCGCGGCTTTCACCATAATCGGTACACCGATCTTTTTTGCCTCCTTGATTAAGAGTGCATTGTCCTGTGCTGTGCCTTGATAACCTGGAACGCAGGGCACACCTGCCTGGATCATCAATTTTTTTGCGGAGGCCTTGTTGCCCATCAAGTTGATGGCGTCGGAAGAAGGGCCGATAAACTTAATATTATTATCTGCACAGGCCTTGGCAAAATCGGCATTCTCAGAAAGGAAGCCATAGCCGGGATGGATTGCATCGGCTTCAGCGGCTTTTGCTGCGTTGATGATTTTATCGATGTCGAGGTAAGATTCCGCGGGTGTTTGACCTCCGATTGCCACACTTGCATCAGCCATAGAGACGAATCGAGATTGCGCATCAGCATCACTGTGCACAGCGATAGCTTCGAACCCTGCGGCTTGAACGCTTTCGATTACTCGACAGGCAATTTCTGCCCTGTTTGCAATAAGTATTTTTCTCATGATTTTCTCACTTGGCAATTTCAGTGGTTTGTTGTTTGGCAATTTCTATCGGCACTTCGATTATTTTTGCCCGCAGATATTCGCCCATTGTCTTTGCCTGGCCGTCGATACGAACAGAGGAGGAAACACCCTCACCGAGAATGCCATGAATGTAAAAGTTCAAGGCATGCAGATTTGGCAACTCAAAACGCTCGATCTCGAATTCCGCCGTGTCGGCCAATAGTGCCTGAAATTTTTCGACGGTTAAAAAAGCATGTAGGAAACCAAATGCTTCAGGTGTCCTGGCCCAAATACCAACGTTTGCATTACCTCCTTTGTCGCCGGAACGAGTGCCAAACAGACGTCCGAAAGGGATCTGTATCGTCTCACCCTGAGGGTATTCAGGGATTGTGACCGGCATTTTTTGGTAGTAAATAGCTTCGAGGTTGAGCTGACTTGTTGGTTGAACATCGACTGATTTCCCGTCCATGTGGACCGTCTCAATGATGTGCTTACTGTCTACCAGCGCTGGCCAATAGGAAATGTACGCGCCACCAGCGCCTGCCGAGCTAGAGCCGAACCCAGGAAAGCTGGCAAGCGCTAACTCAATTACTTTAGCTGAAAAAATTCTGCCAACCAAAGTTGGATCTTTCGATTTGACGTTAATTCTGAGTCGAGCATAGGCTTCTTCGTTAGTCTTTGGGTCTTCCTTGTCGTTGCGGATGAGTTGAATAGTGACGTCGTCAAACTGTTCCTGACCTCCGACAGACTGGAACAGTGTGTCGGTAAACATTTCCGCCTTTTCCTCGATGTCCAGACCGGTTAGCAGCATTTCCATGCTATTACGAAAACCACCAGCGGTGTTGATACAAACCTTATGTGTAGGTGGCGGACTGCTGCCTCGGCAACCTGAAACATAGACCCTGTCATCGCCCTGTTGTTCAATTCTCATGGTGTCAAAGTGAGCGATGACATCAGGGTTTAGATAAGCCGGTGAGCTGATTTCATAGAGCAGTTGTGCTTTTACCGTACCGACAGAGACCAGTCCTCCCGTACCTGGGTGTTTGGTGATGGTGAAGTTTCCATTTGCTTCAATTTCTGCGATCGGATAACCCATATTGTGGAAGCTCGGAACTTCCTGGAAGAAGGCATAGTTGCCACCCGTTGCCTGTGCGCCACACTCAATAATGTGACCAGCGGCAAGTGCGCCGGCAAGTGCATCATAGTCCTGTCGTTGCCAGTTAAACTTCCATGCCGCAGGTCCGATAACAACGGCTGCATCAGTCACTCGGGGACAGATGACGACATCCGCGCCCATATCCAGTGCCGTCTTGATACCCCACGCACCAAGATAGGCGTTCGCAGTGACGGGTGGGTTGTTTCCATCGGCAAGGTTTTGTTGCGTGTCGATGTTTTCGAACTGTTCGCCCTTTTCCTGCAAATCCGCCAGGCGAGGCATAAGGTCATCACCTTCAATGTACGCTACCTTTACATCAAGATTTAATTCTTTTGCAATTTCTGAAACGGCGATAGCCATGCCCGACGGATTAAGTCCCCCGGCATTTGTCACAATTTTGATGTTTTTTTCCATACAAGTGGCAAGTACATCTTTTACCTGCTTCAGGAAAGTACCGACGTAACCGGTATCAGGTTTTTTCGAGCGCTGGTTGTACAAAATCGTCATTGTTAATTCTGCGAGGTAATCGCCGGTGAGCACGTCGATAGGGCCACCGTCCACCATGTCTTTTGCTGCGCTGAGTTTGTCGCCGTAGAACCCGCTGCAGTTTGCAATTTTTATTGTTTCAGTCATTTTCAGTTACCCATCAGATAATGTTTATGTTGGTGCCAGCCGCTAAATTTGAGGTTCCTCTCGAAGTTGCATCAGGGGTGATATGAGTGCGATCCATTTTTTGATGTACCTAAGACTCTGGGCTCTATCATTGCCATAGCGCTCTTGTACTAGCAGACCCCTCATAAAGCTACGAGTCATGTTGAGCAGCATTACTACCTCGTCGTTATCCCCAGAGATTGCCTCGTATTGCTCTAAGGATTGTTCATCTAAGGCTTGTCCCCAGTCCAGCAAATCATCCGCGACTCGCGCCTGAAGTAACTCGTCGGTGCGTGCTGCATTAAGAATTTCAAGCAGTGCTCTGTAAGCCGGTGTATTGATGTACCTTGTCCAGGCGACCATCAGCGCCTCTTCGATATTCGAGGGCGAGTGCTTGGGTCGCTTAAAAGGCCGCTCTAACAACCTGTTGAGTGTGGCTGCAATCAGGTCTTCTTTTGAGGGATAGTGATATTGAAGTGCACCTTTGGAGAAACCAGCGGCAGCCGCAACGCGATTAAGTGAAGTCTCGGCGTAGCCAACCCCCACGAGTGAGTCGATGGTAGCCTCGCAAATAGCCTCGCGAGCACGTATGCTTTTTGCCTGTTGTTTGCCTAACGCTGGTACAATGGGCATGGATGCTAGTCCTCTGGAACCCAAGAGGGTTTGCGTTTTTCGCGAAATGCTTTCATGCCTTCGGCGCCTTCTTCAGATTTGAACATGCGCACGCTCCAATCACCTGTTTCAGCGAAGCCCTGTGCGATGTCTAATTCAGAGACGCGACGAACCAGTTTTTTGCACTCAACAACCGCATTAGGCCCGCCGAGATTTATCATGTCGATTTCTTCTTGAACGGCGCTCACCAGCTGTTCTTTTGGTACCGCGCGGTGGGCAAGGCCGAAATCTACCGCCTGGCTGCCGGTAAACCTTTCTCCAGTAAGAAACAGCTTCATGCCGTGATGGGTACCGAGTTTAGGTAGACACACGACTGAAATCACTGCAGGGATAACGCCTATTCTGACTTCGCTGAAGCTGAATTGTACGTCCTCCGCCGTGATGACAATATCTGCAGCGCCAACGAGTCCAAGCCCTCCGGCAAACGCAGCACCGTTGACGGCAACGATGATAGGTTTCCGGCTGTCAAGAATACGAGTGAGTACATCGGGGTAGGGCACTGATTTACCGCCCCCGTCTATGGCCTCGCCCGGGGGACTTTTAAGGTCCGCCCCTGCGCAGAAGGCGGGGTCACTGCCAGTAATGACAATCGAGCGTACTTCTGGATCGTTGTTAGCTGTCATCAAGTGGTCATTAAGTTCATTGACCAAGACGGCGGATAACGCATTGCGGTTTTCCGGCCTGTTCAATGTGATCCAGGCGGCGCCTCCTGTCACTTTATAAAGCGTTGCTTCGGTTCCGGACATAGAAATTCTCCTAGACTGTTTATCTCGAGGGTAACAGAATAACAATCCGGTCGGAATGTTTTTTTGCTTATTCCTCGCGCTGCTCTCTTTCCCGAGCACCTCCAGCGCGAATCAGAAGAGGTCCGATGCAGGCGACGAGCATGAGACCTGCAAGCAGCAGAAATGCCACCTTGTAGCTGCCGGTGGAGTCGTAAATGAAACCGGCAAGAGGGGAAGCGGATATCACAAGCGGTAACTCAACGAGGCGCAAAATGCCATTAGCCTTGCCAAAGGATGCGTTACCAACGGCAACAGAAAGCGCGAAGGTCCTTAAGGGGCTCATGCCGGAAAGACCAAAACCGTAGACGATGCCTGCGGCTAGGGAGGTGAGAAAGTCGCTAGCAAACGCAAGTAGGATGAGCGATGTAGCCTGGAATAGTAGAGCCATCCATATCGTAACTCTTGCACCAAAGAAATCCGACATCCAGCCAACGACCGGTTTCCCTAGAGCGGCGAAGAGCGCGGTAGCAGAGAGAACATATGCTGCCTCTGAACCGGGGAGTCCGATGTCTGTGAGGTGACCGAACAGGTGCAACATGACAGCAGAGTAAACACATCCCATCGCACCAAACATCAGTCCGATACTCCAGAAAGCGGGAAAACAGATCATTTCTTTCCATTGCCAAATTCTGGATTCAACCTGATCTTCGATTTCTGTTGTCTTGTGAGCTTCAGAATAGAGATGTCCATCTCGTACTTCACCTATTTCCTCAGGTCGGTTTTTCAGGAAGTAGACAACGAGAGGTATCAAAATGCTGGGCACTATGATCGCGAAGACAACAAACGCGGAACGCCAACCTATCGCCTCAACAAGACTAGTAACAAGAGGCGGCATCACCACACCGGCGAGTGACGCACCTAGCACGCCTAGGGATATCGCTCGCCCGCGCCAGTGGTCGAACCAACTGATAATCGTCCTGTGCCAAGCTAGGTTGCCCATGCAGGTCATGCCTAGACCCATACCCACTCCAACGATTAAATAAAATTGAATGAGGTTCTGACAAAAGGACAATAGTAGGTAGGATCCGGTGACAAAGCCGATACCGACGAGAATGACTTTTTTTGGTGAGTATTTGTCGAGTATGCCACCTATAAACGGCGCAACAAGGGCGCTGGTTACGGCAGCTATCGAAAATCCCATAGCGATCTCGAATCTGCTACCGCCGGCCAGTTCTTCCGCGAGAGAAGGCAAGAAAACGCCGCGAGAATAGGAGTAAAACCCGGTGCCTAGAAACGTGAGCACTGCACCGACCAGTACAATGACCCAACCGTAAAAGAATCGTTCGGTAGGTCTAGCGGCTACCCTCATAGTTGCTCCGTGGCGTTCACTAGAATATACGCCGACGACTTACCTAGAGCAAGGGACGCAAACGTAGCTAATTGATGGCGTAACACCGCACATCTCTAGCCCCCATCATGCCGTTTTCGAATACGAACCCTGCACCACCGCTTATCAATACATCATCTCTTCCTTGCAGAACGTCGAAACCAGCGAGTTGCACCTTGATGTTCCTGCCGCGACAAACAACTTTTAATGCATACAGTTTATCTTGCTCCCATTGCATGGATAGTGTGTCGAGACTCATTTCATCGAGTGTTTTTTCGCCGTAAAAGCGTCGTGTCAGGCGGAGATGGTTTTCCTCGATAGTGATCGCGATATAACGTTGTTTTCCCTGGTATCTGACAACAAGACCAGCTTTTGTAGCCAGATGAATTTTGATTCGTGCTTCGAAGCAGTAGTCACGCCATTGCGTTGTCCCGCATATGAGTTCTCCGCGTCCCTCGTTCTTGCCAAATTGGGTTTGCCGCTCATCGTCGTCGGAGAATTTACCTCTGCCAATGTCCGCGTCAAACACCCAACCATTAAACTGAACATTGCCGCCCCATGGGCTCCCTTGATAAAACTTGTCGGGAAAAGTGACGTCGAAGTTTCCCTCAATGAATACCGCATCGACGAAAATTTCTCCGTGACAACTGCTCTCAGCGCTTATTTCGAGTCCAAAGTCCCGTACTAATCCTGAGGGTAGTTGGGGAATATCGAAGCTTGTATCAAACGGCGTCTGTGCTTGCAGCAATAGACTTGAACTATAGTAGCGCTCGTTGCTTCCCTCTTCTGTGACAAATAAACGTAAGGTTGCTGGTGACGAGCGTGTTCCGCAGGTGCCACTTAATCTGACAGTGTTACCCGGAAAGATCTTTGGACTCCCCATCAGGCTGTAGCCACCGTTATTCCCGGATCTGAGCAGCGGTGTGGAAATGACGGCCTTTCTTGACTTATCTAATGAAAAGTCAACCCGCATTGATCGATTGCCGAGGAAGGAATGACCTGTAACGTTGGAAAGCTCACAGGTGTTTCGTTGATTGAAGTTGCTAGTTTCCGCCATGTAGCCATGCAGCGAGCCGGGTAATTCGAATGAATGCCACGCGCCATTTTTTACAACGGTAGGTGCTGGCCATTTCATGATTTTGCGGCCAATAGCTTCAAGTTTTCGCGCTATGATTGCGCAATCAGTTACGCCCTCAGTACCCTCTGCAGTTGGCATGAGCAGCCTGTCTGCAGTGGGCAGCTGAAACTCATAATCTTGATTGATGCCGTCCAGGCCAACAACAAGCCCCATGACAGCGCCGACATTTGCTGCGTTACAATCAGTATCCCACCCTGCGGTATTAATAATATTCTGTGAAAGATGAAAGTTGTCAGGGGCATAACTCCAAGCCATGACCATCAGGGCATGATTTGGAATAACGTGACAGTTGCCACCGTAGCGGTGATAGCCATATTTTTGATCTACTCGCTCAAAGGTTTTCCGCCAGTCGGCATCTTCGTTGCTCCAGCAGCGAACATCGCGATGCACTTCGGCGATGAGACTGTCAGCAGGGATGAAGCTTATACCTAGATCCAGTAACGCGAACATGTCTTTTTCTGTGAAAGCTGCGCTAACCATCGCGGCCACAACTTGCGCAGCGAATACTGCTTCACCGTCATGTGACACACGCGCTGCTCTTTCGGCGATTGAGACAGCCAAGGTTGGGTTTCCGGGCGTCACCATGCCAATAGCGTCAATGAAAATTTGGGCGCCTATCTGCTCCGCGACAATCTTTGAATTAAGTTCAATTGAGCCAGACTTAGGCGCTTTAATCCCACTTTTTAATCTCAAATAAGCCGTATGCTCAGTGGAATGTCCCATGCCGCCCCACCAGAGGATCGTTTTGTCTTCGACGAGGTAGTTTAGCCAAGTATCACCGAAGAACTCGGTCGGCGTATCTTCATACAGCCCTGAATCTTCTAACGCTCTGACAAAGGTGAAAGTGCCTGTGATGTCATCGTCAGCAACGATGAGAGGAACGCCCGTTTTAGAATGGGTGTCTTGTTCTTCATGCACGTAGCGATCAATCTCGCCAAATTTCGCTTCAATATTTTTTTTGCTCCAGCCCTCAAATGGCCGACCCATGTACACGCCTATAACTTTGCCAAGCACCGCGGCATAAATTTGGTCGAGATAGTTGTCTTGTAATGCCATTTTGTGTCTTCCTGTTGGCGCGCTACTTTTGAGCTGCTTTTGTTGCTTTCTTGTTGCTTTCTTGTTGCTTTCTCTGCGCATGGTTTCTTTGTCATGATACATTTATCATACGGGCGAGGTCGAATTGAAATAGATAAGGAACGAACCATTATGCCGATCAGTCCAGAAACGATTTCACGGCTTGGTCTCGATAAGACGATTGCCGCCTCGGTAAATGACAGAGAGAATGGTGTCAATAATCTAGCAGAATGGGACGCGGCTTATTATCCCTGCGCTGAAGCCTATCCCGCCGAGCATGTTGCTAGGGGTGCAGTGACGCGATTTGAAGAATGGGCTGAAACAGAAATTTATAGCGGCACTATCAGAGACTTGTGGGTATATCTGCCTGCGGTTCAGAGCGATGCCTATCGCATCATCGTTTTTAACGATGGTGCCTGGTATATGGGTCGAAAAGGGCCGGTCAGGGCCACGAATGTGTTGGATGTCTTGCATGCAAATGAGGAGATACCGCCGACGGCTGCTGTTTTTGTCAATCCCGGTAGGCCCGACCATGCGGTGGATCGCCCGATCGCTTCATACAATGACATTGCCGCACAACGTAGTCTTGAATACGACCAGCTTTCCCCCGCGTACGGGGATTTTATTTTTAGCGAATTATTACCGTTTGTCGAGACGCAATTTGAAATCTCGATTAACGACAATCCTGAACATCGAACATTGTGCGGCATCAGTAGTGGCGGTATCGCTGCATTTGTTGCGGCATGGCATCATGCGAAACAATGCACGCGGGTGATAAGTCATTGTGGTTCCTACACAGACATCTGGGGCGGACATAATGTGCCATCATTAATTCGTCAAAATGAAAGAAAACCAATTCGTGTATTTCTTCAGAGCGGTGCCAACGATGCTAATACGCCGTTTGGTCATTGGGCATTGGCTAATAAAACTATGGCAAGTGCCCTTGAGTGGGCAGGGTATGACTATCGGTTTGAGTTTGGTACCGGAGGTCACAATCTCAATCATGGCGGGGCGATATTTGCGGATACCCTGCGATGGATTTGGCGTGGTGATAATTAGCGGCCTATTACTGCGCGAGGTGTTTCCGAAATAACCCCCTGGTCTTTGTCGTGCTAGGCACTTTTCTCAGCACCTGAGGCCTCAGGTCAAAACCAGTCAGCCCAGCCATAGTAGATCAAAGAGCGGAGCGTTCCAGTTTGAAAACGCCAACAGCGTTTTGCGCCTCGCTTACCGGAGGAAAGCTGCCAACGATATCCGGGTAGTCAGCGCGATATTTGTCAGCATAGGCGATAACAATGGGTTCTAATCCCGAAGTCACCTTTACTGCATTCAGATTGTAGGTGTTATCTCCGGTCCTCATCTGAACGTTAGCGCCGTCGCCTATCATTTCAACCCAGCCACTTTTTCTACTGCCGACAACGTATAGTTCATTATCGACATCTACCACCCAGATAATCACAACCCTTGGTATTATTCCCTGTACCCGAAGCCGTATTTCATCGCGATTAGCGATGTTTCCCCAGTTGTCAGGTGCAGGCGTTTCTGCTCCGCCGATAAATATCCCCGGCATGGGGCCGATAGGTGCCGCGGCGATAATGATACAGGTAGTGAAGACGAGCACTATGGCGGATATTCTTGTTAGTTTGTTCATTTCTACTCCACGTAAGTTACTTAATTGGCAAGGGAGGACTAGCTATGCCGGGTCATCAGTGCTTCGGTTGAGTCGAGATCCTCGCGCAGCGTTGTAGCACCAAGGAAATAGTGGACTGCAGCCCAGAGGTTTGCCAATACGCAAAGGCAGAGTGCATAGCGGAGAGAATCGATCTCGAAGCTGGGGTTCAATAGATCGCTTGCGATCCCGACAAAGTAGGGCCCAAGCCCCATACCGATGATGTTTAGCATAAATAGCAAGAGAGCTGAGGCGACTGCGCGCATGCGTAGCGTCACCAGCGCCTGAGTCATTGCGAATGAGGGGCCGAGATACATGCCACCCAATATCGATACCAGCGCGAGTGCTGGAATAACCGCCCAAATGCCGTCATAGAGATATGCGGTAAATTGAAAAGGCACCATGACAAGGGTCGAAATGCCTGCGATCCAAAGATACCAGCGACGGTCATCGGTCCAATCACTAAGTTTGTCGCCGAGATATCCTCCGCCAAATGTACCAAGAGCGCCAATGCCGGATATTATTGCCAACCACGAACCGACTTCCGTGATAGGCATTTCGTGGCTTCTGATCAAAAACGGTGCATTCCAAACCCCTGCACCATAGCCGACAAAGGCGTGTAAGCCTGCGGCAAACCCAATGTGTCTAAATGATCTTCGCTGCCAAAGGAACTTAAATACCTCTTTCAGCGCTGGCGCAGGCTCGACCTTTTTGGCTGCTGCGGCTTTTACTGCGGCGCTCTCGGACATGCCGCGGGGTGGTTCGCGCAGCGTTGTGAGGATGATGCCGGCAACGAAAATACCCGGTAAACCGACGAGCAGAAAAGTCATTCGCCAACCGAGCTCAGCCGCACCCCAGCCACCGACAAAGTTTCCGATCATTGATCCGAAAGGAATGCCAAGCGCATAGATTGATAATGCGGTGGCGCGTTTTTCAATGGGAAAATAATCAGAAATCAGTGAGTGTGAAGGAGGGCTAGCGCCGGCTTCACCGACACCAACACCGATTCTGGCTAGTAACAGCATTAGAAAGTTGTTTGCGGCACCGCATAGCGCGGTCATAGCGCTCCAGATAATCATGGATATCGCCAACACCTTGGTCCGGCTCCAACGATCCGCTAGAGACGCTATTGGGATACCAAGGGTGGCATAGAACATGGCGAAAGCCAGCCCCCCAAGCAAGCCCAGTTCGGTGTCTGACAACAAAAGTTCTTGTTTGATGGGTTCAAGCAGAATCGACAATATTGAGCGGTCGATAAAATTAACGACATAGCCTACGAACAGTATCGCGAGTGCGTAATTTCGATAGCGCGGAGAATAGATTGTATTTTCAGTTGTGGCTTCAGACATATTTGAAGTAACGTGTCACAAATGTTGTCGCTAAAGCTCTGACTGTATCAGCTTTAATATGTGCCAGTCGAATAAGACAGATTTTTTTACCGCCGCCACGTGTCCATAAAAGCCTTTGCATGCGGCATGCCCGCTTTTTCAATGGCTTTCTCCAGAGCCCCGAAATTCATGGGAATGCGAACTTGTTCGATGCTGGGGACGCTGTCGCGTATATCCACGATCGCATAGTCGGAGTATGGCAACCCGATTGGTGGAATGACATCAGCCTCCTCAAAAGGAATCGACGTGCTGCCAGCGTTTACGGCGATTCCCGCCCTCAGATGGCGAACGAGCGGGACATGCGTATGCCCAGCTAATATGATGTCCGCATGATGTTGTTCGAGCCACAAGTTGATTTTTTGGGAAGGTGTTTCCGCCAGCAGCCCTTCAGTAATTGAGTCTGGCGAACCGTGCACCATTAATAAACGAACTTGATCGACTTCTTCAATTATCGAGAATGGTAAAGATTGAAGCCATTCGTAGGCATCTCTGGTCAACCGCTCTCTCGTCCAGTCTTCGATGTCTCTTAGCAAAGGAATTTCTGGGTTTTCATCAAGTGAATCGTGATTGCCTCTAATGGTCGCAATGTTTAAGTCTCGGAGTCGAGCGACAACCTGCTCGGGTTCGGGGCCCATATCGATAACGTCACCAAGGCAATAGATTTTGTCGACGCCTCTTTCCTCGCAGTCCTGAAGAACATCCTCAAGAGCTCTGAGACACGAGTGCAGGTCTGAAATAAAGGCAATTCGCATTTGTTTGATCACATCCTCTTAGTGGATTAGTTGTTAGCCTCTGAGTGATTAACATATAGTAACGAGTGAAGACATAAGTAGCGATGAGAAGATCATAAAAATAATGACTCAGTCCGTATTGGCCTTGATGGTATTGATGACGTTAAGCATGGTTGCCAACGCCGCAGCTAAAAACCCTGTGGTTAATGCGGATAATGACGTTATGAAGCTCACGTTCCTTGGTACTGGTGCTCCAAGACCCTCAACAGAAAGGTACGGCCCAAGTATTCTAATCGAAGCAGGTAATCATAGAATCCTCGTAGATGCTGGGCCGGGCATGCGGGAGCGACTGTTTGAAGCGGGCGGTTTTGAGGCGATTTCTGGTGTGGATCATGTGCTGGTTACCCACCTGCATTTCGATCACACCGTGAGCATCTCCAGCGCCTGGCTGAGTGGCTGGTTGTTTGGCAGGCGAGTGCCGCTTGTGGTTCAGGGACCTAGCGGTATCAAAAGTATGATGGAGCATATTCAAAAGGCTTATCAGTGGGATATCGACTATCGTGTCATGGTTGGGGTGCCCGTCGAAGGTAGTGAGCTTGTCGTCAAGGAGGTTTCAGAGGGGGTTATCTTGGACGAACAGGGGCTCCGGATTACCGCATTTCAGGTCGAACATATGCCGGTTGATTTGAAAACGCGTGAATTGCTGGGGCTGCGCGGTGAAACGTTGGGCTATCGTGTTGATTACAAGGGGCATTCGGTAGTTTTCTCCGGAGACACGAAAACTTCAACAAAAAGTGACATCCTCAAATATGGTCAGGGTGTCGATCTTTTGATCCATGAGGTTCAGGTGCCTTCCCCCGGGGCAACGCCTGAAGCCAACTTGGCGAACGTGAGTTTAAGTGTCCATTCAACGCCGGCAGAGGTAGGCTTTGTGTTCGCAAAATCTAGACCGAAGATGGCTATTTACTCCCATATCATCCCACCTGGTACTACGGCAGAGGATTTAACCGCCTTAACCAGGCCTTATTACGATGGCCCTCTAACCGTCGCGCATGATTTTATGGAGATAACATTATCAGGTGATGAAATTATCATTGGTGATCGAGAGAAACGGGGTGATGGCAAATTCGAAGATTCCAGAGTACTTGAGGAATAGGTTTCTACGACTAGGTTTTCAGTAGAGATATCATTTAATACATCTCCCTTGTTCGGGAGTTTAGTGGAGAGCAGGAGAAAAGAAGATGAAGGCAGCAGTCTTTCATGGACCAAGAGATGTACGTTTCGAGGAGATAGAGAAACCTCAGTTGAAAGAAGGTGAGGTGTTGCTCCGAGTTAAAGCATGCGGTATCTGTGGCTCTGATTTGCACACTTATCGTCACGGTATGTTCCTTGATCTTGGTAACCAGATTGATTCAGGCAGGGTCATGGGGCATGAGTTTAGCGGTGAAGTTGCGGATATATGCGGAGAAGTCCCCGGAGTCAGTATCGGTGATCGGGTCACAGCTGTAGGCATGGGCGGGAATGCTGAGTTCGTCAGATTGTCGGCAGAGATGGCTAAAAACATCGTGCATCTTGACGACGGCGTGAGTTTTGTCGAAGCCGCTACGACGGAGCCGTTAGCGACATCCCTACATGCGGCCAACCTCGGTAAAGCAGAAGATGGAGAAACTCATGTGATCATGGGTGCCGGAATCATTGGTCTCGGTATTTTGCAGTGTATAAAAGCAAGGTCTTCTGCGAGGGTGATTGTTGTTGATTTGTCAGACAAGCGCCTCGCAAAGGCGAAAGAGCTGGGTGCTGATATGACAATTAATGCCCGGCAAACTGATGCTGTGCAAGAAATACTTGCGCTCACCGATGCGAAGCAGCTTGGTGTTGTGGAAGCAGTTGATGGCAAGATAGATGCGGTATACGACAGTGCCGGTATGGGCAAAAACTTTAAGGGTAAAAGTGTACTGGAACAGGCGCTTTCGATTGCTAGTGTTAACGGGAGAGTGGTTGTCGTTGCAGTGTACGAGCAGGATGTCAGCATTGACTATAATATTGTTGTTAGAAAAGGGCTACAGCTTCTTGGGTCTTGGGCATGGACGATGGAAGAGTTTGTAGAATCTGCAGAGCTGATTCGTGCGGGAAAAATAGATCGAATGCCGCTCGTCAGTCACCAGTTTTCACTGGAGCAGGCAAGCAACGCCTATGAGACGCAATTGCTGGCTGACGAAGCGGTGAAGGTTGTGTTTACTCCCTAGCGTTTAGTGTCGGCGCTCGCCCAGTAGGAGTGCGTCCCAACACAAATTCTTTGGGGAAGTTCAATTCTGGCGATGGGGCCCGTGCCGATGTCTTTGGCATCAAATATCTGACACTGAGAGCTATCGGTGTTCATGTCTGTTGTGTAGGTGATGACATAGCCGTCGTCTTCTTCTGTCCCTGCGGGTGATGGTGCCATCGGACTTTCGCTGGGAAAAACCCCATCTGGGAATTTATATTGTTGGCGTTGCCCCGTGGTGGCATCCAGTCGAACAAGGCCATCAAAAAGAAACCAACCTGGTTTCGCCGTCATTGCCCAAGAATACTTGTAAGGTTTGCCCGCAACCTTCGGGTTTATCATGCCAAATTCTGACAGCGCCTCCTCCAGTGGTCCTTCGATGACTGCTCCGGTTTTCATGTTAAAGCGCCAACGATAAGCGTGCGCGCCTATGGCATTTATGTCCAACATCGTAAATGGTTTAAGTCCATCTGGCAGACCGTGAGTGACGGTGCCCTTTGCTGGGTCTTGCTTGTATCCATCGAGAACTATTTCGTCACCTTGTTCAAATGCGTTTATCCAGTGCAACACATACGCGGGCGCTGCTTCGAACCAAACGATGTCTTCTGGTCTTCCTCGTCGAGGCACGATAGCAAAACGACTCGGCAGTCGATGAAATCGAACCGCATAGGCACCCTGTTTCAATGCCTCGTCGTCCCAGAACAAGGGTAAATCGTTCAAGATAGCGTAGTTAGTTGTGAATGCCATATCATGTGGCAGGCGCGGGCCGGGCAACTCAACCGGAATGTAATGAACTAACTCCCTGTTATTGTCGACCACGCCATAATGCATATAAGGTGCTTGCGTGGAATAGTTGAAAAACAGCATTTCTCCCGTTGCTTCGTCGACTTTAGTGTGGGCGGAGACTCCCCAGCCAGGCGTCACGCCCTTGACCCAGTTTGCTTTACCAAGAGGCTCGAGGGTTATTGGATTCATTTCGTAGATGTCACCGCACTGATAGAAACTGGTTGCAGCAACGCCACCGTGTACAACCACATCTGTGCTGGAGGAATCTTTGAGTCTGGTTCTGGCGCCGCAACCATCTCGCAGTGATTTATCCGGTCGCTCCCGAAGCCCTGCCCACAGCGGTTTACCTTCGGTATTTTCTGCTGCCAGACCATCTGTTGGCATAAACCGATTACGATATTCACAGCGACCATTCTCGAAGCTGATCGAGTGTAGCATGCCGTCACCATCGAACGGATGATAGCGGCCGAGTGAATCGTGTACCGGGTTTTCAGTATTGCGGATGTAAACACCGTTCAGATCAGACGGTATTTCACCGATTACCGTTGGCTCAATGACATCATATTCCCGCATGTTGGGTTTCCAGGGACCTGTTCTGTAGGGGTGGTCATCGTCGGATGGCAGTGTGCTGTGTGTTTCGCTAATCAGTGTCGATTTCATTCTTATCCCTTTGGCTTCAGCCTGAAGTGGTATTCTGAGTGTAACCGAAAGCCCACGCCGATCGAAACTACCATGGCGTGGAAAGCACCAATTACCTTTTCTGTGCAACCCAGATAATATGACGGGCACCCTTTCCTTGGTGCGCTCGAACGCGCTTTACTTCAACGCTAAATCCAGATTTTTTTAACAGATTTGTGAATTTGTCCGAAGGCGAAGCCGACCATATGGCAAGAATGCCTGACTTTTTGAGCGCTTTCTTGGCCATTTTCAGACCATCAATTGAGTACAGGTTGTCATTTTGAGGATGCGTCAGCCCCTCCGGACCATTGTCTACATCCAGCATGATGGCGTCATAGGCGCCAGCGTTCTCCCGTATCAGATTTGCGACATCTGCTTCCAGTACCGTGACGCGTTTGTCTTTTAATGGATTGCTGGCAAATTCACCGACCAGTTCCTGGTTCCATTTCACTACACCGGGGACCAGCTCAGCGACTGTCGCCCTGGCGTTATTGGGCAGTGCCGCGAGTGCAGCCGCCAGCGTAAATCCCATGCCAAGCCCGCCAACAAGTACAGATGCAGATTGTTTTTCTGAAAAGGGCCGGCATGCTAATTCCCCCAGCGCATCCTCTGAACCGTGTGTACGGCTGCTCATCAGGTCGCCGGGGCTGCTTTTAATCCTGATAACAAACTCTTGGTTTCGTTTGAACAGACGCAGCTCTCCACCATTGTTTGGGATAGCGGCGGTATCTATTAGCTCCCAACTACTCATTAAAAATCCTAGTTTATTCGGGGTTAGTGGCGATGACGTTCGACGCGGTCGCTCATCCTACAAACTCTGCGCCCGATGAGCTATAAAAACCTGTTGATGAGGAAATTTAATCAATTCTTGTGAGGTGCGCACGGTTGTGCACAATGATGGTATACCTTTCAGGTGGATTCCATGTACGAGTTGCCTTCACAGAAACACAAAGCGATTGTTGCTGAGTTCAAGTCTGCTGGTGTGGCGTGGGTAAATGCTTATCCATCGCTGATGGCGGATTGTGTTGACCGTTGGGGGTTAAAATTGTTGGGAACCGCCTCCACAGGGCTGCCGATTAATATGATTCATTATGCGGAAACTCGGGAGGGGCATCCTGTCGTGCTCAAGGTCGGGGTGCCTCATCCCGAGCAGAAAACCGAATTGCTTGCCCTGCGCTACTACGAGGGTCGGCATGCCGTGCGGGTGATTGATTGGGATAACAAATCTGGCGCCATCCTGATGGATCGGATTTTCCCTGGTACGAATCTTCGGGCGTATGGATTCAGGGCAGACAGAAATGAGGCGACAGGCTCGCAGGTTAGCATTGAGTTGATGAATGCGTTGCCTGTTCCGGCTGTTGCTATTGATGGGTTGCCAACTTTTGATGAATGGTTAAGTTTGGCTTTCAGTCGCTTTAGAAATCATACAAAAAGCAACGATCATTTTCTGGGTTTCATCAATCTGACCGAGTCTTTGTATGCTGAGATTAAAACGACTTACCCTGAAACATACCTCTTACATGGAGATTTACATCACGAAAACATTTTGCGCGATGACGCGGTGGGTTGGGTTGCTATTGACCCTAAAGGAGTGATTGGACCGAAAATAATAGAGTGCGGCAGGTTTATCCAGAACTTTATCGAAGATGAAATTCCGAGTGCAACGTCATTGGGTGATGCCACCGATAAAGAGATTATGTTGATTCTTGAAGAGCGACTAAAGGTGTTCAATAACATAACCGGATTTGATCGGCATCACCTTGCCATGGTGACTTTCATTGATCAGGTGTTGAGTACCTGTTGGAGTATGAACTCGGGGCAGATCGTGGATCTGCGAAAGATCAAGCTCATAAAAAATTTGTTGAATGATGTATGATCTCGGGCTGCTTGGTTCTCGTCTTTAATCTTTAGCTGTGCGTCTGCGGTGATACTCTGGTCTCGAGCTTGGTATGCAAGCGCATGGGTCGTCGTTTCCCGATGTAAACTCAGTGGCTTGATTGCCGAGCCTCAGGTGGTTATTGAGAAGACTGCAAGACCTCGGCGCGCCTGACCTGAGGTTGAAAAATGATGATGAGCGTGACGAGGGCAAGTGTTGTGATTGCCAGCAATGGGAATAATACAGGTAGGGTTAACCATTGACCGAGTAACGCGACAGGCATGGTCATCAGCTGTGCAAAAGCCATGTTCATTTGGAATATGCTCATGATCCGCCCCCTGAACTCATTAGGCACTAAGTGCTGGATCAGAATCGTGCTTGAGACCATGGTTGTTGTCATGCCAATGCCTAATCCAAGATTGCCGATGATGGCGTTGATTGGCGTATGATCGGAAACGAAAAAAACAAAAGATAACGAGAATACAAGTGCGCCTGCGATCAGCATAAGTCCGCGCTGCTTAATCGAAGCAAATTTAGTCATAAGCATGGCCGCGATAAGTGACCCAACACCCCAGAACATCACAACATAGCCCATTTCGGCGATTTCGACACCGACAACCGTAGTGACCCAAGTAGGTCCAAGACTAGCCGTTGCGGGATAACCAAAACTCATCATGGCAACCATCAATATGATGACCCAGAGAATGACAGAGTGACCTTTTGCGTACCGCAATCCCATTTTTACGTCGTTGAGAGCTTCGCTAACACCATATCTTTGGCTCGCTTTCGATATCTGTTTGTCATGGGGAGCATATGACATCAAGTTGATGCAAACGATGGAAAGGATTAGACCCGCAATGCTAAACAGATAGGCACCGCCAAAACCAAGCCCGTCGATTAGCATGCCAGTGAAGAGCATGGCAAGGGGCATCGCTATTTGCCCAGCAACTTGATTGAGTGACATACCAGCTGGCGTCAATGCAGGCCCGAGTACATCTGGCAAAATTGCCAGGCGAGTCGGCCCATCGATACTTTGTAATCCCGAACTGAGGAATGTCAGGAGAAAGAAAATAATAAAACTAAAGGTGTCTCCAACACTGTATACCATCAACAACGCGATACCCGCCGTGGTGACGATCTGCAGTGACAAGATCACCAGTAAAATATTCTTGCGGTTGTATCGATCTGCAAGGGCTCCGCCATAAAGGCCAAAAGCTAGCGCGCCTACGCCTCTGCTGGTTGCAATGAAGGCCACGAGGATAAGCCAGATTTCAGGCGGGGCGTAGTGCTGAACCCAGAGAATTTGCGTGATGAACTGTAATGGCATCAACATTTGACCAATAGCAAATCCCAATAACAGATATCGGAAGTCGCGATTGATCAGCGGGGCGAGTGAGCCTGACAAGTGTGTAGTGTTCCTTTCGCGTTTAAAGTGGCGTTTAGCGTAGAAAGCCAGATTGATTTTTTATGCTTTCAATGGTTTCGTTGACCAACGCATTCATGATGTCCGCGACCGGCTTTACTTCATTAAAATAGCCAATGCTTTGTCCTGCACCAGAGTGAATGAGTGGCTCAATATCATGCTCTTCAATCGCGCCGAGAAGGTCACCTACGAGTACATCCTGATAAGGCATTTTCAGTGGAGCAGGGGCATCTTCGGCTTCCCATGCCTGACTCCACCCAGTGCGGACCTGACGAAAGGTTTTTCCTGACTCAGATCGGGTGATCACCGTATCCCCACTGCCAGCTGCCATCAGTTTTTCGGTGTTAACCGGGTGCATGTGGCCCTGGTGTTCTTTCGACAACAACCATGCTGTACCCATCCAGACACCTTGGGCGCCCATGGCCAACGCTGCAGCGATATGTCGGCCCGTAGCGACACCGCCGGCAACCAGTACAGGTGTGTCGCCAGCGGCATCCACGATCTGTGGAACGAGCGAATAGGTCCCAATTGGGCCGGTGTGTGCGCCAGCGTCGTAACCCTGGGCGACCAGTATTTCAACACCAGCGTCTATTGCTCTTTGCACATGGTGGGGGCTGCCAATGAGTGCTAGCGTGGTTTTGCCTCTTGCTTTAGCAGCTTTCATGACATGTGCCGGCGCGCCGATACCGCAGGCAAACATGTCGACCGAAGAATCCAATACAGCCTGTATCTGTTCTTCCTCTATCTCTGTGGATCTGATGAAGCGGGTGCGCATGCCCGGTTGAGTGGCAGCGGGGACCTGAAACCTGTCGATCAACTTCTCCACAAAAGCTTTGTGCTCTTCCGGTATTTCAGCCTCGATCGCTTCACGGGAATTGTGCTCGGGCATACCTGGCGGTAGTACCAGATCAACGCCAAATGCTTTGTCTCCAACCAATTTTCTTATCGCAGCAAGCTCTTCTTTTATCTCATGTGGAAACCTGCGGGTAGCGCCGTAAACACCGTAGCCCCCTGCATTGGTGATTGCAGCAACGGCTTCAATATCATGGGCAAAACCAAAAATGGGGTTCTCAATGCCGAGGCGCTCGCAGATGGGGCTCCAGAGTTTCGTCATGGTAAGTTCCTGAGTCAGATAGACAGATAGACAAACAAGATATATGGGGTTAGCGTAAAGTGCCAGAGTAATATTGCCGCTGGCAACGAGGGGTGATTTGAGAGATTGCAACGAATCGCAATAACTTATATTCAATCAGAGGATAATATGATGTGTGATGATGACACGGTTATTGAAAGCGATAATTATTTGGCTCAGGAAACGAAAATGGGTCGAAGAAATTTCAATAAGCTGGCTTTTGGTGGTGCAGCATTACTCATGCTGCCTCCGGTTGCCAACGCGCTTGAAGTGGTTGGTCAGCATGTGATGGTGAACACTCCCGATGGCAATGCCGACTGCTACTTTGTGCATCCTGCCAAGGGTAAACACCCAGGAGTCATTATCTGGCCAGATATACTCGGTTTACGTCCGGCTTTTAGATCGATGGGAGAGAGGTTGGCTAAATCCGGATATTCTGTATTAGTTGTGAACCCTTATTACCGAAGCGCGAGGTCACCGGTCGTCGCGCAAGGGGCGAGTTTTCAGGATGCCGAAACAAGAAATATGGTGATGCCTTATTATCGTGCCTTGAGTGCTGAAACGAATGTGACAGATGCAAAGGCATACGTTTCATATCTGGATGCGCAGAATTCCGTTGATGTTAAGCGCAAGATAGGCACCACAGGCTATTGCATGGGTGGACCAATGGTGATGCGAACTGCAGCTGCGATACCCGAGCGAATTGGTGCTGGAGGCTCCTTCCATGGCGGAGGTCTAGTTACTAACGATGCGGCGAGTCCGCATTTGTTGATAAAAAATATGCAAGCGGATTTGCTCATCGCAGTTGCTGCAAACGATGACGCGCGAGCGCCAAATGATAAAGAAGTGCTGCGCAAGACCTTTGCTAAATACGGGTTGAAAGCGGAAATTGAAGTCTACAAAGGCGCAATGCATGGCTGGTGTCCTCCCGACTCGCGGGTCTATAACGAAAAACAGGCAGAGCTTGCCTGGAGTCGGTTGCTGCACACCTTTGAGAATGCGCTGGGCTGACCTAAATTAGAATCAGCGCCTGCTGAGTGTCAGGGGCGGACCTCATAGTAGAGGTTGGCGGCTTCACCAAAGTCATGCTCGGTGAATCGGGTAAAACCCGCCTCTGAAGTCATCTCGCGCGCAACTTGGGGATTAAAGCCCAGTGTGCCGAGACCCGCGCCGCCAGGTTCTGAGAGAGCGGATGACATGCAGGCTGATATTGAAAACCCGTAGAACATCGCAAGTAGCGGGTTTTCCATGTTTTTTTCAAAGTCCGCGTGGCTCCGAATATCTTTAATCAACCAGGTGCCGTCGGGTTTTAGGCTGCTGTGCACGGCACGAATGACGTCCATCGGTCGGGTCATGTCATGGATGCAATCAAAACTGAGCATGAAGTCGTAGGTCGGCGCGACGGGCAAGCTTTCACCGCCTGCGACAAACCCCTTAACATTAGTCAAACCAAGTTCCTTACATCTTTCATTCAGATTGGCGATGGCGTGAGAATTAGGGTCGAAACCGTGAAATTCGGCGTTTGGAAAAGTTGCCGCCATCGTCGTCAGGGTAAGTCCACCGCCACAGCCGACATCCGCAACTACTGCGCCATTTTCAAGTTTTTCTTTCACCCCTTCGAGTGCTGGAATGATCTGTGGCACTAGGGCTTCTCTAACCCAGGGTGCAAGCATCCTTTCAGTGCGGTGCGCAGCATTAGAGCCAAGCTGCTCATAGCTAAGGCCAATACCTGTTGTGAAAGCTTCTGCCAAGCTATCAATTGTTTCCGGTGGCACGCCGCCAGTAAAAGCGCCCGCCGCAAAGTGGGTACCCGTCTCTTCTGTCGCGAGTAGCAATGCCCCTTCCTGCGTGAGTTCGAACAGATCCGGCTTGTGATAGTCCAGAATTTTTGCCGCTGCCTGGCCCCTCAGCCATTCTAGTAACCAGCGCTCTTTATAGCCGGTTTTATCGGCGAGTTGTTCAGCACTTAAGAGTCCCTCTCCCGACATTGCTTTATAGATCCCAAGCCTGTCGCCAAGATGAATCATCAGCGAGACCATTTCTCCCTGTTTATAGCTCCAAATCTTAAAGGAGAGACTGCGTAGCTTTCGATCATCAACTTCTGTCGTCATTTGTGAATCCTTGTTCGATTTTAGTGGAAGGTGTGAAAACAAAATACCAGAGTACACGCGACGCGGATAGTTTATGCAGGCTTTTTAATTTTTCCCTCGCTGGCTAAAGATTCAATGGTGCTATCCGGGACCCCCGCTTCTCTTAAAACTTCAAGGGTGTGTTGACCCAGTGTGGGGCTTGGTGTGCGAATCTCGAGCGTGGTTTTTGAGAACTGCACGGGCGGTGAAACGACAGTGACGTCACCTACCACTGGGTGTGACATTTGGCTTAGATAACGGTTGGCGAGTACCTGTTCATTCTCCAGTAATTGCGCTTTTAGGTTGACGCGACTCGCTGGCACGTCAGCCGCAAGCAACAGAGGCATCCAATGCTCAAGGGATTGTTCCAGGAGGCGTTGTTCAACGCGTATTCGTTGTTCATTGACATGACGCCGTAAGTCGTCGGGTTGAAAGCCCTCAGTTTCGAGCAGTGGGTCCGTAAGGTCTAGTACTTTTAATAAGCGCTTCTGGACAACTGACCCGCCGGCGCCCAGGCAAAGTACTTGGTCTGCAGTGCGAAAAAAACCGTAATATGCTGCGGTGGCGCCTAGCAGTTTTGTTTGCGACTGTCTGGACAATACGTCTTCCCATGTTGCGCCTTGCGTAAACGCTTCTTTGAGATAGTTTGCGAATTCCGCGCGGTGTTCATCGTACGCCGCGACTGAGTTTATATTGTTGTTCTGTAATACGAGAGCTGCCTGAAGAAGGGAGACGTCCAGTTTCTGTCCCTCGCCTTTTCTCTCACGATGGAACAAAGCAGTTGCGATGCCCCAGGCCATGAGCATCGCTGCGCTGTAGTCAATAACTGGGTCTACTAGCGGTATCGGACCATTGGTTGTTAGTGGTGCCAATCCAGAATAACCTTGTAGTGCCATATCCATGCCTGCGTTTGTTGCGAGCGGGCCTCTGGGGCCAAACCCTGTGTTCTCAGCATAAATAAGCTTTGGGTTGATTTTTCGCAGAGTATCGTAGTCGAACCCGAGTTTCTCTGCTTGTCCGGGACGAAAATTTGCGACGACGACGTCGGACTTGCTAACAAGGTGTTTAAGGGCAGAGGTGACCGTTGGGTCGGATATGTCGCAGGCGATAGATCGTTTGTTTCTGTTCTTATTAAGAAACTGTTGGCCCTCGCTGCTTGTATATTTTTCCCCATTGCGTCGCGCCTCATCGCCGATCAGAGGTTCTACTTTAATGACGTCAGCGCCAGCATCTGCCAGTAATTGACAACAATAAGGAGCAGCAATAAACCTACCAAACTCTAAGACTCGAATACCTGTTAATGCGCCTGTCATATTTCTCTCTCAAGGTTTCGAAAACAGCGCTGACCCCTATTCATCAGCTTGCGAGCCTTCTCTTAAATTCCGTGACAATGCTGGTAAAAAGCCCGGGCCTATAGAAAGGTGAGCTGTGACCGGTCATCTCCATTATTCTGAAGTCTGAATCAGGAATGTTATTTGCGATACGCTGTGCTTCCGCGAGATTCATATCCTGTCGGCCGCAAACGACCAAGACAGGCACATCGAGTCCCCCAAGTTTTTCAGACAAGTCAGGCTCGCCCTGGTGCGCGGTGTGTGTTTTAAGTGCGGCATCTCGATTTTCGTAGAATCGCCAGTATTTTTGGAGCTCGACAGTTGGTTCTCCTGCTTCAGTGAGCATTTTTCTTGCTTGGGCGCCCATTTCCTGCTGGCCCGTTTGTTCTACAGGTGGCATCAATGAAACGTCGAACAGTCCTAGACCGGTTAGCTTTTTTGGATGTCGTAATGCAAATCGCGCAGCGGTGCGGGCACCATAAGCGACCCCTAGGATAAATCCGGGTGGTAGAGAGAGCGCATCCATAAGCTTCGCGAGGTCGTCAGCATATTGTGAAAAAGTAAAGTCAGCGTCAGCGCCCCAGCCACTTTTACCCGTGCCACGGATATCAAATCGAAGCACTCTGTAGTGTTTTAGCAGACCATCAAGTACGATTTCCCAACAAGTCAGATTGTGACTAGCCATGTTGATCAGCGTCAGTAGAGGCTTTGTTTCATCACCTGCCAGTGAGTAGTGCAGGGATATGCCGTCGATCTCTGCGAAAGAATGGTCCTGATCATATGCGTTCATATTGTTTGCTCTTGGTGTTAATGAAGTTAAAGGTGTTGCTACTTTCTCTCTCCAGTCGGTGCAGAGATTCGGAGAATTCTAGTTTTTGGCATATCTTCTATTACATAAATAGCCCCATCTGGACCCTGGCTGATATGGCGAAGCCTGTGCCCGGGTTCATCTAATAATCTTTCTTCGCCTGTGATGTGCTCACCTTTAAGTTCGAGTCTGGCTAAGTGCATCGAAGATAAGCCGGTCAGAAACAGGTTGCCACGCCAGCCGGGAAACATTTTGCCGGTGTAGAACATCATATCCGAGGGAGCCATCGAAACAGGGCTCCAATAGTAAATTGGCTGCTCGGTGCCTTGTTTTGTCGTCATGCCAGTACCGACGGGTTTAGTGCCAGCCATACGGCCATAAGATACAGAAGGCCAGCCGTAATCTTTGCCGGGCGCAATCACATTTATCTCATCACCCCCTGTTCCGCCCTGGTCAGCAACCCAAAAGTCGCCGGTTGCAGGGTTCAATTCTAGACTGTTTGAATTGCGTAAGCCCACAACGTAGGCCATATCATTAATCTCGTCGTTGCCAATGAATGGGTTGTCATGTGGTATTGACCCGTCGGTGTTGAGACGTAAAATCATACCAAAGGTTGCTTTGAGATCTTGCTCGCCCATCGGGCTCTTTCGTTGTGTTGTGATCAGCAGTTTGCCGTCTTTGTCAAAGGCCATTCTGCTGGGTGTTGTTTCAACAATAGTCTTCACGTTGGAGATACTGCGTTCATCTTCTGCGAGGATGGCGCTAGCAACTCGCCAAATGCCCCAGGTTTTTTTGCTTTTCTCTTGCCGCGAGAGCTTGTTCCATTCAAGTCGTTCCTTTGCGAACTGTTTGTAGCGTTTATCCGAGTTGTCGCTTTTTACGTTTGGTGGTGGTGCGAGGTAGGTAAAATAAAGTGTCCGGTTCGTTTTGAAATTTGGATCTAGGATAATGTCATTTAAGCCGCGAGATCCCCATGCCCGAACTGCAGGTACACCGTCGATTGGCTCGGAGACAGAACCTTTGTTTGAGATAATTCTGATGCGTCCCGGGACTTCTGTAACCATCATCTTGCCATTTGGCATGTGCACCATAGTCCAGGGTCGATGTAGACTCGTGACGAACTCGGTGACATTGAAAGTTGGACTTTTTAATGCGAGCGGCGCTCTTGTTTGACCTTGGTAGAGCGGTGGAACAGCATGCGTGCCGTCAAATACCTGTTGCGAGAATGTTGGTGAAGACAGGCCAGACAGTACCAGCCCTAACATTGCGAGGCGTCGGGTATACGAAAAAATGTCCATAAATGATCCTCGATTATTGTAAGCGTAAGACTTGCAGTAACGAATGATGTCAATGCGGCGCGATAGCAAAATGATAATTGAGAAAAGCTTGTTAGAAAACCTACTGTGCACCTAATCGGGTTTTCGATGCAAGTGGCACCGATGAGGAGTCGTCCAGTCGCATTAAGTAATGCGACGGCTGCCTCGATATAAAGACCGATGATTGTTAAGCGAGTCAACAATGTTGAAAGTCTAGTTGCTAACTGTTCTATAGTGCCTTGTTACAAGAAAATCACTCCCCTGAAAAAGGCCCGCGAGCGCTTGCGGGCGCTTTTGCTGTTTGAGGGGTTTACTTATTTGCTATTGTTAAAGCGCAGGTTGAAAGATGACCACCGTATTCAATAAAGAGGGAGTGAGAGATGACAGTTGTAGGTTTGCTTAACCCCGGCGCGATGGGCGCTTCAATAGGAGCTGCAGCGTTAACCAACGTAGATGAAGTGTTATGGACCTCGGAGGGAAGAAGTGATGCGACGCGCATAAGGGCTGAAAAGGCAGGTTTAACTGATGCGAGTTCGTTTGCCGGACTGGTCAATGACAGCGAGCTTATTTTAAGTGTTTGCCCCCCCGCTAGTGCTTTGTCGTTGGCGAGTCAGGTATTTTCTCATGGATTTAAAGGCACTTATGTTGACTGTAATGCTATTGCTCCGGAACAAACCAGGGCGATCGCGGAGCTTGCTAGTCACAAAGGGGCGAGGCTTGTTGATGGGGGTATTATCGGTGGCCCGGCGTGGCGAGCGACAGCCGGTACCAGATTGTGGCTCTCAGGCCCCGACATCAGCGAGGTGGCAGCATTGTTCGAACGTTCTCCCTTGCTCATCGGTGTTGCGGGCTGTGACATTGGTGCAGCCTCTGCGCTGAAGATGTGTTTTGCCGCTTTTACGAAAGGATCGACAGCGTTACTAGCCGCTGTGCTCGCTGTCGCAGATAAGGAGGGTGTAGGAGATGTGCTGGCTGAGCAGTGGGGAGAAGCGTTTACCCATAAAACCAAGCAGCAAGTCTCGACAAATTCTGCCAAGGCCTGGCGCTTTGCGGGTGAAATGGAACAGATAGCTGCGACCTTTGACAGTGCTGGATTGCCCGGCGGGTTTCATGAAGCAGCCGCTGAAGTGTTTTACCGGCTTTCCGATTTCAAGGATTGGCAATCGGAACCTGCATTTGAAGACCTGTTGCAGGCGCTGCAATTAAAATGACAAGCCAAACAACTGCCAGTCACCCGCTTTGCTGCGCTCATCGATAGCGCCAATCGAGAGCCCTGTTCCCGGCTCGTTCTGCAGGGCTTGCTGAATGCCCCATTTCGAGAGTCCCTGAACCCCTTCAATGTGTTCCATTTCTTCTAGAGAGTAGAAACCTGCATCGCTGATTTCGTCACCATCGAAAGCGGGTTCTCCAGACTCGTAGTTAAGACGAAAAATCACGTAAATATTGGTTGCCGGGCCGCCTCGGCCCCCCCCTAAAGAATGACGAAAGGCGAGCACGTCATGTACGCTGGCGATCACGTTTGACTCCTCGTGTACCTCCCGCTCGACGGCAGTCGACAGTAGCTCGTCGTGCTCGGCATAGCCGCCGGGGATTTGCCACATACCAGCAAAAGGGTTATGTCCTCGCTGGACTAGCAGCGCTTTGGTGACACCATCGATTTCACGGGTGACGACACCGGCGCAGCCGATGGAGAACTCTCCGAAGTGAATAAACCCGCAACCAACGGCGACACATGCCAGACGTTCACGTTCGCCATCGTGTCGAGTAGAGATAGGGTCGCCGCATTTTGGGCAGAAATTGAGTGGGGACATGTTCTTCCGGGGCGCGTTTAGTTTGAGTGCGCTCGCTACAAAATTGAAAGGCACTATAAATCCTCCGCACTGCCAGTTCAATTCCCGATCAGGTGGCTAAATCTCACACTCATTGCAAATGTCTGCAGGTTGCATCTGCAAGTGATCTCATTGAGTATTGTCGTTATGTACGAAGAACTGGAAAAGAGAATAGAAGAGCAGGAAGTTTGGACTTTCCGGGAGTGTCTGGGTTTGGCTGTAGACTTTGGATTAAAAACCAGAATGGTGATTGCGCAGGTGCTGATGCAAGGAAAAGCCTACGTTGATCACGAAAACGATGAGCAATGCTGACCTGCCAGTTCCAGCGGGTATGGCGCATTAAAATCATTTCCCGACCGATGCGCGCCTAGACCACCAAGCATTCCAACGCGATAAGACCCGCGATAAGCTGACTCGGGAGAAGAGCTCTGATTTTTCCCAACATATCGATGATAGCGACAGCTTGTCGCTAAAGCACCTTTCGCCCAAGATAGCTATTCCAGCACGAAGGACCTTTTACCCCGGGCAACACCGTTCACGACGACCTCTACATGGTGTTTACCACGATACATGGTTCGGGTGGTGATAGGGCGAAATGAAATTTTTTTACTAACCTGAAGCACTTCGCCTGATTGCGCTTTAACGTCTTTAACGGCAAAAACTCGAGGTGAATGACTTGCATTGGCTTTTAGGTAGTGAACTCGAAGCGCGATTTTGAGGTTTTGGTTTGCCTGCGATTTGATCTTGCAGGCGTAAATCAGGTTTTCGCCCACCTGCACTGAATCTGGTATAGCGATGGCAGTCACTTTGAATTCAGGTTTGATGGGATAACCCAGCAGGGCAAGTGCATCAGGGTGATCTTGTTTTACTAAGGTTCGTAGTGCATGCCGGGTTAACCATTGCGTATCTGAAGAGGGTTTCTTTTGCCACTTGGTCAGAGTAGCAATCACCTTAACTGGTTCAAGTTTTGATAGATCGTTTAGTGTATTGGCAACAGAGCGTATGACATATCGTGTGTTATCGTGTTTGAGTATTTCCAACACTTCAAATATCTCGTCGTTATTGATGTTCGCGCGTTCTGCCCAAGGCAAAAATGGTCTGATACCCTCTGAAGCAAGCCTCCGGACATGGTAGTTCTTGTTCAGCGCACATTCTCTAATGAAGGACATACTTTCATTTGGATAATGGCGCAGGAAAGGCCGAATTGGGTTTTCAGCGGTGAAACGTTTGGTGCTCTCCCCGAGAAAGGCGAGGGAGTTTTTTAGATTCGATTCGGTGCATCCGAACTTAGCAACGTATTCCCCAGGCACGGTCCAGATAAATTGACCGAAGTCGTTGTCGGTCATTTCCGGGTCGAGAGGAGGAGGGAGCGCGTCTTCAAGTATTTTGAGCGCCTGATCAAAGCTCTCGGGCAGGTATCGCGCAAGCACGGTGACTATCCAGTCGATGCGTTGTTTGAGTTCAAGCTCTGGAAACTTGTCGAGAACCGTCTTTTCAAACTGCTTCTGATTGAATTTGGCCTTGTGTGCGTGAGCGGATTTTGCGAGCGCACCGGAGAGAACACCCACAGATCGGGCATTAAATAACTGATCCTTTAACGAAAAACTCGTTTCAGCTTTGATTGCCATTGGGTGCCAATCCCATGAAATAAGAGCTGCGTAAGTGCAGTTCATTGTCAGAAAATGATCTCATAGTACCATTCATTTTTCAGATGAAGCGAAACCTTGATTGAGGGCGGTCCTAACGCGCAGGACGCCTACCGGTTGAGATTTATAGTAGTCTCGGTATCTGAGTTAACCTCAAACCTAGCAGCCTGCCGTTTAGGTGGGCTCAGTTTGCCTTTTGTATTGTTTGAACCCCCCCAGGGCTCTTTTGGTATACCGACAAAGTTTGTTTCCATTTTGCTATTCCCGTTGACGTCGTGCATCGCTCTGATTGAATAAGTGCCGGGAGATATATCGTGCAGTTTTACTGAAGTAGTCTTCCCTGAGGGCGTCAATATCAATGAAGCGGAGGGTGAAGCCTTGTCTTTAAATTGTTGCTCCGATGCGATCACAGCGACCATGATGCCGCCTGTCTGCTCCACAATGCCCTCGATGGTTATCTTCAAATCTGACGCAAGCAACTGAGGAGGTAATAGTAGCGTTAGAAAAATGGTGAGGTATAGCCATGAGGCTAAAAGTATTTCCATTTTTTTGCTCTGCTGTAGGTTGTTATTAGCGTTTAATTGAACGCAATTTATTACCAAATCATAGATGCTGAACCCGCGGTGGTAGGTGTGAAATTGTCATAGGCAGGGTAGAGTACAGCCCTGCCAATATTCACAAAGTTACTTTGCACCAAGGACCACCATGAAAATTCAACGTAGAACGCTCCTTAAAGGAAGTCTAGCCGCTGCGGCGCAGTATATGGTTAGTTGTAGCCCGGCTGGCGTGCTTTCAGGAAGTAGTGAGCGCTCGCTTATTGGCTTTCGTCCCGTTCCATTCTCTATGGGTTCGGGGCCTATGCCTGTTATCTCAGAGGACTATGAGTACGAGGTGCTGGTACCCTGGGGTACATCGCTCCAGCCCTCGGGACCACAATACCAACACCCTCAGACGGAGGCTGCACAAGCGCAACAAGTGGGTATCGGACACGATGGCATGGCCTATTTTCCCATATCCAATGACGGCAAACGCGGGCTTCTATCGCTAAACCATGAATATGGCCGCAACAGACATGTGCTTGGAAAACAGGAACCGGACACGCTCTCAGACGTGCGAACGTCTCAATATGCCCATGGCGTTACAATTGTCGAGGTGGCAGAGTACGACGGCCATTGGCAGAGGGTAGAAAGCCAGCATGCAAGGCGCGTCCACGGAAATACCAAAACGGTATTCAGTGGGCCTGCAGCAACAAGTCCTGATCTGATGAATAAGGCAGGTAACGAATACCGCGGTACATTCTCGAATTGTTCAAATGGTCGAACACCGTGGAATACCTATCTCACTTGTGAAGAGAACTTTGACCTGTACTTTGCAGCAACCGGGGAATTCACACCGACAGTCAAACAGGCGCGTTACGGGTTAAATAAGACAGGGAAGAAATACTATTGGGAGCGGTTTGATCCACGCTTTGATCTTTCGAATTCTGACTATCGGAATGAAGCTAATCGATTTGGCTGGGTAATGGAAATTGATCCTTTTGACAAAAATCAGATACCGGTTAAACGAACAGCATTAGGGCGAATAAAACATGAGGGTGCAGGTCACGGTGTGAGCAAGGATGGTCGCGTGGTGATTTATATGGGCGACGATGACGAGTTTGAGCATGTTTACAAGTTTGTGTCAGCGGGCAACTATGAAGAAATGCTCGCGAGGGGAGTCAGTCCATTGGATGAGGGCGTTTTATATGTGGCGCGATTCGACGAGGGTGGTACTGGCGAGTGGTTGCCACTCACTGCGGATAATCCAGCGTTGAAAAAGGACTTTAAAGATCAGGCTGATATCCTTATTAACACACGACTGGCGGCGACGGCGCTTGGAGCGACAGATATGGATCGGCCGGAATGGGCGACCGTTGCGCCGAATGGCGATGTCTATTGTTCGCTGACTAAAAATCGTGACCGAACGGTGCCAAACGCAGCTAATCCTCAGGCGCCAAACCCAAACGGACATATTATCCGCTGGCATGATAGTGACGATTTGGTTGGCACAACATTCACTTGGGATATATTTTTGATGGCGAGCGACTACTTTGCCGATGAGAATTCTTTTGGCTGCCCTGACACCTTATGGGCAGATCCGGATGGTCGATTGTTCATGATGACTGACGGTGATCAGCGAGATGGGCGGTGTAATCAGTTGTTGGTGGCAGATACCAAGACGGGCGATGTTAGGCGTTTACTAACGGGTGTCACTGGGTGTGAGGTAACAGGGATTACTAGCACGCCTGATAGAAGGACCTTGTTTGTGAATATTCAACACCCGGGTAATGGAGACCCTGAATTGACAAGCTTTCCCGCGGAATTTGACGGAAGAACGATACCTCGTGACAGTACATTGGTTGTACGACGACGAGATGGTGGAATTGTAGGGTCTTAGCTGTTTGGAAAACGCAAGAGTCCCAATCTTTTGTTCACTTATCGCTTTTGTCGTTGCCCCGTAGCGACAAAAGCGACAGCCCCAGTGATTTGATAAGGAACTGGCAAAGGTGCCAATTCCTTATCGGCGCTATCTTAAAAAATTAGGTTCCGGTCCAGTTTGGTTCGCGTTTTTCGGCGAAGGCCTTTGGCCCCTCTTTGGCATCGTTTGAGCTGAACACAGTCTTTTGGAGAGGTATTTGCATTTCCCAAAGTTTGTCTTCTTCGATGCCTTGTGCCGCAGCGCGAATTAGGCTTTTCGAAGCGGCAACGGCGAGTGGTGCGTTTTGCGCAACTCTTTCCGCAAGTGCGATAGCTGCCTCCAGTGCGCCACCCTGCTCGGTGAGTTCACTTAGCAAACCGCACGCTAAGGCTTCTTCAGCGGTAATAGGCTCTCCGGTAATCGCCATTTGCATCGCTGTTGCGTATCCAACTCTTGCAGGTAGTCTGAACACGCCGCCGGCAGCCGCGAATAGCCCGACTTTTACTTCTCTGATGCCGATCTTTGCGCCCTTTGAGGCAACGAACAAATCACAGGTGAGTGCAATTTCACAGCCGCCAGCGATGGCGAAACCTTCAATGGCAGCAATGAGCGGCTTGTTACAACCACCACGAACAAATGTGCCTAGGGGGCCAATATCTTCTCCGCGAGCAAACGCTTTAAGATCCATACCCGAACAGAATCCACGACCATTGCCGGTGATAACACCCGCTGTGAGCGAATCATCCGCATCAAGTTCCTGTACTGCGTTCAGCAGACCGTGGGATAAGGCGCCGTTAATTGCGTTCATTGCTTCAGGTCGATTTAAGGTGATAATCATCACCCTTCCGCGACGTTCGACTAATACTGCTTCTTCAGTTGATTCTGACATTTGCTTCTCCGTGAGCTTATTGGTTTCAGATAACACGATGATAATGCCACAGAACAAAGGCCCTGCGGAACCAGCAATCAAAGAAGGCGTTGCGAAATCGCTATAAGTTTTTCAGCCAAGGTTCCTCTTGTGGATGTGCGAATTCCACCTTTTGTTTAGAGGCCGATTCCGTCGGCGTCCGTCGGAACACCATCGAAGAAGTCTACTTTGCCGGTTTCAAGGCAGTATTCAGCGGAAATTATGAGTAAGTTGTCTTCTGCCGCCATCCGTTCGAGTGATTGCGAGCCGTGTCGAAGAGCATTGGATGAAATACGCGTGTTTGAGCGCACCGCCTGTTCCATGAGTTGATCTTTTGTCAAGTTGAGATTCAATAGTCCCTCGATCGCTGGGCGAATGCGGTCGACAATGGAACTCAGGCTACCGAGAGACCCAGGCTGAATATTTTTTGTCAGCGCTTCAATAGTAGCGGCGACGGCGCCGCAGTTTGTATGGCCCATCACAATAACCAACTTGACCCCAAAGGTTTCTACTGCAAATTCAACGCTGGCGATTTGAGATGGTGCAACGATGTTGCCTGCGACCCTAATGACAAACAAGTCGCCAAAGCCCTGATCAAATACCATCTCGACCGGTACTCTGGAATCGGAACAGCCGAGAACGATGGCAATGGGTGATTGTCCTTCTAGCAGTTGACTGCGTTCCACTGCGTTAAACGCTGGGTCATAGAGTGAGGTGCCCTCAACGTAGCGGGCGTTCCCTTCCTTCAGCACAGCAAGTGCATCAAGTGCTTTACTCATGTTTGCTCAAACCTAATGTCGTGTTTTTTTTACAAATCTATTATTTGTCAGATTTATATTTTCATGACGCGAAAGTGTCCTCTTGCAGATGCCACTGTTCGCCGCCATTACACATCATACACTGACAATTAGGTTTCCTGTGTAATCGATCAATGGCAAATTACGTCTAGGCGGAAAATTCTTATTTTTTAGTTTTTCACTTGCGCTAAACCTTGCTGATCGCTTCCAGCACTCTTGGCGGGGAGCAAGGTAGTTGGTTCATTGGCGCGCCCACGGCCTTACTGATAGCAGAAGCGACGGCTGCCAGTGGAGGTATTACGCCGCCTTCGCCGACCCCCCTGACACCGTAAGGATGGAGAGGGTTAGGGACTTCGACAATGATCGTTTCTATCATCGGCAGATCGGATGCAAGCGGAATTCTATAGTCGAGGAAACCGGGGTTATCGAGCTGCCCCTGTTCGTCGTAAATATATTCCTCATTGAGTGCCCAGCCGATGCCTTGTACCGCGCCACCTTGAAGCTGACCTTCAACAATTGCTGGATGAACCGCCTTACCGACATCTTGAATGACTGTATAGCGAAGCAATTTAGTTTGTCCGGTTTCCTTGTCTACTTCCACATCACATACATGCACCATAAAACTCGGAGCCAGGTTTCCCGCCATCGAGAGGGAAGACTTGCCGGTAATTGAGCCGCCGGTATATGGCGCTTTTCGAAGCACCTGTTTCATCGTGAGAGTTTGTCCCTGATCAGGGTTCACCATCTTTCCGTCGTGCCATTCAACCCGCTCGGCCAATATGTTCCATTCTGATGCCGCACGTTGTGCCATCTGTTCCTTAGCATCTTTCGCCGCGTCGATAACAGCAAGTCCCGTGACGACAGCCGTTCGGCTGCCGCCGGAAACAAAGGTAAAACCAACATTTTCTGTGTCAGCAACGTGGGCTGTAATCTGCTCAACAGGAATGCCTAGTTCCTCAGCAGCCTGCATCGCCAAAACAATACGTGTACCACTCAGGTCAACCGAACCTGTTGCGATGTTGACGGTGCCATCTGCGTTCATATGTACTTCGGCGCTGGACGGGCCGCCACCGTTATGCCAGTAGCCTGCGGACACCGCCCTGGCCGCGCCTGCTGGTATCTCGCTGTTGTAATGCTCAGATGCCTGTGCCGCCTCGATACAGGCGATCAGTCCGATGGATTTAAACTTACCGGATGAACTGGCATCACCGTCGCTGACAGCATTTTTAAGCCTCAGTGCCAGTGGGTCCATGGCAAGCGTGTGGGCGAGGTCATTCATGAGACTTTCCGTACCAAAAACAGCCTGTGGCCCACCGGGGCCGCGGTAAGCTCTGACCATGGGTTTGTTTGTCAGTACCGCGCAGCCTTTCACACAAAGATTAGGTATGCGGTAGTGTCGACTCAGGCAATCGATAGCGCCGTGCAGCGGTGCGCCGGGGAAGGCCCCTGAGTCAAGAGCGATATCTGCTTGCAGCGCGGTGATAGTGCCATCCTGCTTCGCACCAATTTTGTAGTGGCCCTGAAATGCAGCGCCGGGACCTGCGATTCGGAGCACTTCTTGCCGGCTCATTACCATTTTCACTGGCAGACCCGCTTTTTTAGAGAGTAGCAACGCAATCACCTCCAAATAGGGCGCACCCTTGCCACCGAAACCGCCACCAATTTCAGTGGGTGTGACTTTGAGTCTTGATAACTCGATGCCGAGGGTCGCTGCTACATTCGCGCGCGTAATGAAGTGTCCTTGGGTGCTCGTCCATATTTGCGAGGAACCAGAAACGCTATATTCAGCAACACATGCCGGTGGTTCGATGTAGCCTTGGTGAACCGTGGGTGATGAAAAGTTTTGCTCGAGGATAACATCGGCTTGCGCAAATCCCGATTCAATATCACCGTTGCTAATTTCCTCGCGCTCGTAAATATTGGAAGGTGCACCCTCAATACCGTCGTGCAACTCAGGTGCACCTGGCTGCATTGAAGCGTTGATATCGAGCACCATAGGCAACTGTTCGTAGCGAATGTCGATAAGTTCCAGCGCGCGTTCAGCAATCGCTAAGCTGGTCGCTGCAACAGCGGCAACGGTGTGACCATGATAGAGCGCTTTTTCAATCGCCATATTGTCTCTAGCCCAGTTGCCCACGCCGGCAAAGCTAATTGGCGCCAAATCTCCTCCGGTAACAACCGCCTTTACTCCCCGCAGCGCTTCAGCCCGAGATGTATCGATGCTGAGGATTCTGGCGTGTGCGTGGGGGCTGCCTAACATTTTTGCGTGCAGCATGTTCGAGCGGAAGACATCTGCACCAAATACGGCTTTGCCAGTGACTTTATCTATTGCGTCTGGGCGCGGAGTATTTGTGCCAATAGTTTTGAACAAGGTTTCAGTTGCTTGGGTAGTCTTAGACATATTTTCCAATAAGGGTAGCCTTCAAATAATATGAGGATGCTACCATCTTCATGAATGTGTTACCCGGTAGCCGACATCAAAAACAGGCTGCCTCCGAAAATCACCATCGTGACGAGGAAAATCACAACGGTATATCCCATAATTTGGCGCACATGTAGCCCCGCGATAGCCAGTAAAGGAATCGTCCAGAAAGGCTGAATCATATTCGTCCACTGATCGCCATAGGCGATCGCCAGCACTATGACCTCTGGCGCGGTACCGAGTTGCTTTGCTGCGTCTATAAATACAGGACCCTGCACGGCCCATTGTCCGCCGCCGGAAGGTATAAACAAATTGATGACGCCCGCAGAAAGAAAAGCGAATAGTGCGAGGGTTTCCGATGAAGCTGTGCTAACAAACCAACCAGAGATTACCTGGACAAGGCCAGTTGTTGTCATGATGCCTAGCATGCCAGCGTAAAATGGGTATTGAATAATAATGGCGCCAATCGACGAGCTCGCATCAAAGATCAGGCGTATATAGTGCGAAGCGGAACGAGCGAGTAATAACCCGAGACCGACAAGAGACCAATTCACAATATCCAGCGTGAGAAAAAAACCTTTCTGAACAAAGCTGACAGCAATATAGATGAGTAACGTAGCACCGAGAATGAAGCTGATTGACCGCATATTTTCCAGTCGTTCCGCCGGGGTCCGATTGCTTTTCTGTCTGTTATTTAGTTTTTTCTCTGAGTTGGAGACCGCTGCCAGCTTGTCAGTATCAATCTGAATGGCATCTTCCTTGAGCGGACGCATCATCGGACAGATGATGGCGAGAACAATAATAGTGACAGCAGCTACCGCACCATTCTGCCAGGTAAATATCGTCTCTGTGATGGGAATAATGCCAATAACCGATTCAAGCGTATGTCCGGGCGTCGCAACAAACAATGCAGCGGAGGCGCTGTAACCCATGTGCCAAACGACAAACCCTGCATAGGCCGAAGCAACTAATAGCGGAAAATGTACTATGATGCCGCGCCGGGCACACTGCATCGCGACTTCCCTTGCCAGGGTTGCGCCAACCACTAACCCCAGCGACCATGCGATTAAGGATCCTAGTGCCGCACTTACAACAACGAGTGTATATGCGCTGGCTGCAGTTTTTGGTATCGCACCAATTTTTTTCAGTAGACGTTGAATCGTATCCGTGTGTGCTAAAGCGTGTGCGCCAAGCAGGGTGATGCTGAGTTGAGCGGTGAACGCCATAAGTAAAGGTAGCCCGTCACCCCATGCAGTAATTGTTTGCGCAGGAGAGCTGTCGGTCAGAGACAATGCCATGACAAAAGTGATGATAGACATCAGGATTGCAAAGACAAAAGCGTCCGGATAATACCGTTCAACCAAGAGGCTAAAGGGTTTGACAATTAATCTGAAAATACCAGCCATATTTATCTTGTGTATACGTGAATGTGATACTTATCCTTTATTGACTGCATGCCAGTGTTCAGCAATCCCAAACCCCTCGGCGCCATCCCAAGAGAACTCAGTGAGCCCCTCGTTGATGAAGGTCGCGCCGCCGGGCATTGGCACCTTGGTGGGACACATATTAATGACCTTGCCGGTAATTCTGATGGGTACCTTGCCGTCAATGGAACCCGTGAGCACAACGCTATCATGGAGAATAGAGCTCTTCTGATACCCCGTAGTCATCACGACATTTTTAAGGGCACTGGATTCGCCGTTACGCTGAATCCATCCTGCGCCTTTCAACTCGCCTGAAGGCTGTCGAAAGCATGATCCGCCGAGTGCTGCCTCGGCGCCAAAATTCATTGAGAACCAGTTAACAAAGGGTGCCGGTTGCAGAGGTGTCGAGAATGCTGGTCCGATGTCTTGCGCCTTCTTGTCTTCACCTGAACGCTGCGCTGCACCCCAGTCTCTGGGTCCCCATGATTTATCTCTGACACCGTACCCTTTGACATCGAATACTTCATTGTCGAGTTGTATTTTTCCCGTCACTCGACCGCTTTGTTCGAAGTGACCATAAGCTCCGGTGTTGGCATCATTAGAAGAGGTAAAGTGAGGCTCTGTAATACAGTCGAAGGTGAGGTCCATCGCCAGTCGTGCATCCTTGAACCAACCTAGTGGGCGCAGCTTACGACGCTCAAGCAGTATCGATGCATCATCAATATCCTGTGCTGGGCCGTCATACTGAACTCGCCAACGTTTGTGCGGTTCAATGAGCGTGATGGTGAGATTTCCCGCGGTTAAATCTCCGTTGTACTGGGCGAGGTCTGGTCCAATTTTCCTGCGACCATAAGTGAATGCAACGCGACGCCCCGGAAGGTAGATTGCATGTAGCGCATCAGCCCAGCTATCGCCGGGGCGGAATCCCATCCGCGTGAACATGCCCACACCGGTATTCCCATCCACAAAATTAAAATAGTAACTCTCACTCCATGCGTCAGCGTCGCCGACGGGGTGCATAAGTTCCGCGTTTGTTGATTTTGTGCTCATCGATGTTTCCATTGTCGTCAATATGGCTCTACTAGCGAACCTATTGAATGATTGATAACTCTTATCAGCTTTATTCGCTGGAACAGGAGAAACTTACGCTCCCCAGGCCACCGATAGATGACTTGATCTGTTGTCCAGGTTTTAAGCTTATCATTGGTCCGAGTGCGCCTGTCAGAATCACCTGACCAGCCTTGAGTGCGTGTCCCCGGCTTACCATAGTATTGGCAAGCCATGCCGCAGCATTAAGCGGGTGACCAAGACAGGCCGCGCCGGCGCCTAGGGAGGCGACGGTGCCATCCACTTCCAGCACCATGCCGCATGAGTAAAGATCCAGTCCTTTGATGGGTAGTTTTGAATCGCCCAGTACATAGTAGGCGGAAGAACCGTTGTCGGCGACAGTATCTGCAAAGGTAATTTTCCAATCGGCAACACGACTGTCGACGATTTCAATTGCCGGTGAAACGTAGTCAATAGCGGCCTCGATATCTTGTGCAGCGATATTGCTTCCGTCGATATCGTGGCCGAGCACCACTGCAATTTCAGCTTCACCACGAGCTTGTATTACGTTGTTCATATCAAGCTGGCCGCCGTCAGGAATTAGCATATCTGCAAACAATACGCCAAAGTCCGGCTGGTCCACGCCAAGCTGTTTTTGAACAGCTTTTGCTGTAAGTCCTACTTTCCACCCAGCAATGGTTCGTCCTTGGTCGACCCAGTGCTGGGTATTCAACGCCTGAATCTTATAGGCGGCATCAGCATCTGTAGGCCCCAGCGCATCTCTGAGTGGTTCAACGGGCGAGCCCAGGTAGGCTTTTCTTAATCTTGCCGCAGCCTTTTCAAGCGCGTCGACTTCGCGACTCATCGTATTTCTCTTGAACTGTTGATTGAGCCACACTTATGCCAGAGTCTCGCGGATAGCACAACACTGGTTCAGATACTACGCAGAACAAAATCTGCTGAGTGTTTTGTTTCGAGAAGTGAAACTCGTTAAGATTATAGATCCATCGGCGAATCGTTGAAGAGGATACCCATGAAGTTAAGCTGGTCGCACGCGGTACTCAATGTTCAGGATATGGAAAAAATGTTGGCGTTTTATACCGGCGTGCTCGGATTTACGATCAGTGACCGGGGCGAGCTTGCTCCAAATTCACCCGAGATCGTGTTTATGAGCAATTCTCCGGATGAGCACCACCAAATTGCCTTGCTTGCGATGCGAGAGGGCGAGACTTCCGGCAATCCACTAAATCATCTCGCTTTCCGAGTTGAGACATTTGATGATGTGAAGGGGTTGCATGAACAGCTCTCCTCGAGACAGGATATAAAAACATTGCCTTTATCCCACGGTAACACACTATCTTTATACTTTAATGACCCGGAGGGAAATGGGTTAGAGGTGTTCTGGGATACGCCATGGCATGTGAGTCAACCCCAGGGCAAAGTCTGGGATACCAGTCTTGATCGTGAAACAGCTCTTGCCTGGGTTGAGGATAACTTTAAGGAAGACCCCAGTTTCTCTCATCACAGGGACGCCGATGCTGCCTTCGTTAATCGGGGCGAGTATCATCAGGAAGACTAGCCGTCTATCAATGTTGCTTTAATCGAGCGCAAAGAACTGCCGACCCAATTCTGCGTCCCAACTTAATTCCCCAAGCTGACCTATTGGGTCGATCGCGAGAAGCTCCGGGGCAACTGCAGCCGGATCTCTGGCGTTGGCAATAGCGCGTTCTCCAGCCGCAGTATCGAGAATATAAATTACATTAGTGGGTTCTCCTTCGCGGTTGTACTCGATGGTGTAGGTTGCAATAGTGCAGGTGCCCGACGCCTCCATCGCAATGGGCACCTCCTGATCGCCGGTCCTGAGCCTATAAACCGTTGTTCCCGTTGCCTCACTCGGCACTTTGTCGGCAGCGGCAAGGATGGTTGCTGTGTGTTTGGTGTTTGCCATCCCTACGCCGGTAATCATGATCAGTTCTTCAGGGTTGTCACGAAGGTGTTGAACAGCGGTTGCGAGAGAGTGCATCACATAGTTATTGCCGGGTCCGCCGCCGTATGCCAGCCCACCAGTGATGCTGAATGGTCTAGGATCATTCGTTGATATTTCAAGTGTGTCGAGGGCAAGTTCTACCGGTACGGGAAAGCAACTGTAAAAATCGAAGGCATCGATATCCTCGACGCTGACCCCCGCGCTGGTCAGCGCCGCTTCGAATGCGACTTCCATAGCGATACAAGTCGACAGAGACCGTCTTTGCATAGGATTCCATACTTCCTCCGCTCCGGCGCCACCGAGGACAGCTGCCGCCTGCGACCTCTTGCCTGAGGCTTCGAGATATTTTTCTGAAACGACCACTATCGCGGCTGCCTGATCGACGTCCATTATCGCGTTCATACGCTTGGTGTAAGGGTAAGAGATCATTCGATTGTCAGGAGTGACCTCGCTAATGTCATCAACAGAGGGTGCATTTTGAAACCAGGCGTGGGGATTGTTCTCGGCCACTAGTGCATTCTTGTGTAGTAGGTTGGCCGCGATACGAATCTGCTCCTCAGCACTGTGTCCGCTTGCGGCACGCATCGCATTTTCCAGTATTGGAAATGACTGGATTGGCAAGCGAAGACCATGTTGAGCTTCCCATTCCGAAGTGAAAGGTTTCTGACCACGCATCGCGAGGACGCTTTTGTCTCTGGCAGGCCAATCAAGTTCTTTTCCAGCACGGGTTGCCTTGCGCCTCGTGCGCATGGCTTCAGCACCGAAGATCACTGCGATGTCGATTTCGCCGGCATCAATAGCGATAGCAATCTCATGGATCAAATCCTGAGGCGTTGTGCCGCCGCCGGGTAACCAGAATTCCCTGACATCTTTCTGGCAACCAATATCTGCAGCAACGCTTTTCGCCAAGTCGGGATAGGTCCAGCTTAACGGGTCGACGCAGCCGACTGCGTCCACCGAGGACGGTGCGATACCTGCATCCAACAGGGCGGCGAGAGCGATGTCACTCATCAATTTTTTCGGATGGTCGGTCGCGTCCACGTCATGAAAACTTTTCTGAGCCTGACCAAGCAGGTAAGCGTTTACAGATGCTGTCATATTTTTCTTGTCCTGAATTGTGTGAACCGGTCGATTGATTTGAGGTAAGCCGGCTTGCTCGTTTTCTGCCGGGTAAATGCTAGTGGGTCGAACATAACATTGGATAGAGGAGGTTGGCTAACTGCTTTAGTTTCTTTTGTAGAATTTGGTATAGTCCAGCCCTTTATTAATTACAGCTATTGGAACACCCTCAGGCTGCCACATCGGAGACCAGCAATGCCAACACTTCACGGCTTTTCATACAGCAATTATTACAACATGCCCAAGCATGCACTCTTATACAAAGGCGTTGCCTTTGAAGAGGATCTTGTATACCCCAGTGCCGCCGGCTATAACGAGTTAAGTCCTGCGCTCAAGGTGCCAAGCTTGACAACGGATGATGGTGAGCACCTGTCCGAGGCTGCGGTGCTCTGTGAATATATTGAAGACGCCTATCCTGAGAAACCGCTTTTTCCCAGAGAGCCTGTTGCCCGTAACCGGGTTCGTCAGCTGATGCACATGGCAGAGCTTTATCTTGAATTGCCTTTCAGAAGGCTCCTTCCGTTCAGTTTTAGTGGTCAGAAAGCGCCTGAACAGATACTCAATGAAGTTAACGGCGTGGTAGACAGAGGCGTTAACAGCATGAATGCATTGGCAAGTTTTTCGCCCTGGGTGCTGGGTGACACCTTTACTATGGCAGACATTTATTTGTATTACTGTCTGTCCGTAGCAGACATGGGTAGTGCAATGTCAGGGATTGATCTCAATGCCAGGATCAGTGGACTTGCAGAATGGCGTGCTGCTTTCGCGGAGGATCCGGTGAGTGAAAGAGTCGCAGCGGATACAGCAGCGAACCGTGATAGTTTCTTTGCATACATCAAGGGCTAGGTAGGTCTCATCAGCTTGTCAGCCAGAATGTAGACGCACGAGGTGTTAAGTATGTTTGGATAAATGAACGGTAAACTGGCAAAACTGATTGATGAAGATCCGAAGTAAAACGGTGGAGCAAGCGAATGAGTAACGTTGAAAAACGCCCCGGTGCACTCGATGGTATTCGAGTGATCGATTTGTCCTCAGGATTGATGGGACCATTAGCTTGTAGAATGCTTGCTGACCACGGTGCTGATGTGATTCAAGTTGTGCCGCCCTCTGCGCCGACGTCAGTGTTGGGGGATGCAACCGGGATGGGTGGCATATCCCTTGATATTCATAGAAACAAACGTAGTGTCAAGCTCGACCTGAAGTCAGAGCAGGGCAAAGCGGCTTTATGGGAGTTGATCGCATCCGCAGATGTCTTGGTAAGTAATATGCGGGCGGCCGCGCTAAACCGACTTGGTTTTTCCGCGACTGAGGTTCGATCTAAACACCCGAGCCTGATCTACTGCCTTGCCAATGGTTACGGTGAAGACGGGCCCTACGCTGATAGGGCCGCTTATGATGATGCCATACAGGCGTTGTCTGGTTTTGCCGGTTTATCTGCCCGCTTAACAGGCAAGCCTACCTACGCGCCGTCAGTGATTGTAGACAAAACCTGTTGTTTGGTAGTTGTGCAGGCAGTGATGGCTGCCTTGCTGTTTCGCCAGACCAGTGGTGAAGGCCAAACAATCAATGTCCCCATGTTTGAGACGATGGCGTCATTTAATTTGATTGAACATTTTCGCGGTGCTGCGCTGGTGCCTCCTAAGGGTACGGTTGGTTATTCGAGATTGCTAAATCCGGAGCGTCGCCCTTATGAGAGTGCTGATGGTTGGGTTGCCATTCTGCCCTACACCGAAAGTAACTGGCGCGATTTTTTTAACATTATTGGGACGCCAGATGTGTTGAACGATCAGCGATTTGCGACGCATAATTTGCGCATGACGAATATTGAAACGTTATACGGGCTGGTGGCAAAAGCAGCGCCTTCGCGGACAACACAACAGTGGCTTGATATCTGTGATGCGCACTCCATTCCTTGTAATCCCGTGCTTGACCTTGAAGATCTGCTCGAAGACCCTCATCTGCAGGCGGTCGACTTTATGCAGGTTGTTGAGCATCCATCTGTTGGTTCTTATCGCTCAGTGCGTGATCCAGTAAAATACGAGAAATTGTCTACTTCGCTGAGGCGACACGCGCCAATTCCCGGTGAACACACAAATGAGGTCATGAAGTCTCTGGGATGGTCCGAAGCGCGGATTAATTCCCTGCAATAAAGACAGTTCAATCAGCCTAATAAGTTTTGAGAACGTCGATTTTGATCGAGGGTTTGACAAAGTTTGAGTGAGTTTGGAAACTTCAGGTTGATCCAGACAGAATGCGAGCGTTACGAACTGAGGGCAAAATGTTGTTACAAACCAATCTTGAAGCAGGTGTGCGCACTGTCACTATGAATCGGCCTGAAAAGCGAAACGCCATGACCGATGCAATGTTAGAGCAGCTGATGGAGGCCTTTACCTCTGAGCCTGATGCAGATGAGCGGGTGACTGTGCTGCGCGGCGCAGGTCCCTCTTTTTGCGCAGGGCGAGATATTGGGCAAGACATGTTGGTAGATATTGAACCGGTGTTTCATGCTGTTGAGCATTATCCTTTACCCGTTGTTGCGGCGGTTCAGGGCAATGCCATCGCTGGTGGTTGCGAGATCGCACTGCATTGTGATTTTGTGGTTGCAATGAGTAATGCCCGGTTTGGCATGTCACTCGCGCAAATCGGCATGGCGCCAACCTGGTTTCTCGCCAAGAAACTCCTTGAGGTCGCGGGTCCCGTGGGCGCGAGAGAAATTTTACTATTAGGAGACCCGATTGCAGCGATGCGGATGTATGAGTTGGGCATGATTTCTCACATTGCTGACGAATCAAACTTTGAGACAACCCTCAATGGTATCGTGCAACGACTGGTTTCTAATGCGCCGTTGTCACTGAAAGCGATAAAAGCATTACTGCTTCGAGAGATGACATTTCGGGATGGTATCGAACACGCTGATGTCGACGCGCTGGCGAGAGCCGCAAGCAGATCCGAAGACGCAAAGGAAGGGAAGGCAGCGCGGCTTGCTAAGCGCGACCCTGCATTCAAAGGACACTGACTCAACGTAGTGACTCACCCAGTAGTTCTCGGGCAATCACGTGACGCTGTACCTCGCTTGGACCCTCGCCAATTCTGCGAATGCGCATTTCTCTGAACCAGCGCTCGAGAGGTAGGTCTTTGGCAACCCCGAGTCCGCCGAACATCTGCATGCAGCGATCAACTACCCGACCTCCAGCTTCAGTTGCGACCAATTTCGCCATCGCGGCCTCTTTTCGAAAACCCTCACCATTGTCCGCTTTTGCAGCCGCTTCCAGCGTTATCCAGGTGGCTGGTTTGATGTCTATTTCATTGTCTACCAGCATCCACTGTATTGCCTGCCGTGATGACAAAGGGGCGCCGAAGGTTTCTCTTTGAGGCACATATTCGAGTGCCATTTCCTGAGCCTTGATCGCAACACCTAGGCAGCCTGCAGCATAGGGGATGCGCTGCCGGGTGAGTCTATGGCTGGCAATCGCAAATCCCTTGTTTACCTCACCAAGTATGTTTGCATGAGGGACACGCATGTCTTCAAATTGTAGTTCGGTCGCATAGTGTGCAGAGCGAAGAGTATGAACAACACGGCGCACGTGAAAACCGGGATTGTCGGTATCGACAATAAAGCAGGTGACGCCGTTGCGACCCTTGTCTTTATCCGTGCGAGCGAACACCAGCCCGTAGTCTGCCTTGTCGGCGCCGCTGATCCATAACTTGCCACCGTTGATGATCCAGTCGTCGCCATCCCGCTCCGCTTTTGTTTGGATTGCTCGCGCTGGATCAGAGCCGCCTGATGGTTCAGACAATCCGAAGAAACCGCGCTTCTCGCCCCGCAGTGTCGGGAACAGATACTGCTCTTTCTGTTCATCCGTTGCCTCGAATAGTTGCGCCAAACCGGCTCCGCCAAAAGTGCCATAACAGGGCGCATACAAACCAGCGCGATGCTGTGACATTTCAATGGCGATCAGTGTGGACGTCATCAAATCAATGTCTGGCCCGCCGTATTCAGCTGGAATACCAAGTCCGTAGAGGCCCATTGCTTTTGTCTTTTCAATCAGGCGGTCACGATCTGCGGGGTCAAGTTCATCAGCGTCCGGGTCAAGATTGAGTTCTAACGGTACAATTTCTTCGCGCACGAATTTTCGAACCATGCCGGTGATCAGTTCCTGTTCTTGTGTCATTTCCAGTTTCATGACGGGCTAAGCCTCCCAAGGGTGATTTGCTCGTTGTATGGCGGGAGCGTGCCATGGTCTGCAATATGAGCCATAAGCAACTCCCGATAACGCGTGTGATATGCGGTTGTGATTTCGAACCGGAACGCGGCAATCTCTGAATATTTCTCCAGCGCTAACGCGACCTCGCCTTTGAGGCCAAACTGGCTTTTACCACCCGCGAAGCCGATGAACACTACTTCGTGTTGAACATTCGCTAATTGAAAAACACCGAGATTACCTTTCAAACTGGTAAGCACCTCACTTACCGGTATCCAGTCTTTTGTTAGTCGTACCGCCATGTTTAATCCTCGCGAATATACAATCTAGTTGTTCAACTTTTTTGAGCCCACCACCCGCCAGATCTCTGCCTCGATCGATCGGCAACCTGATCGTCAAGCCATAGCGCCAGTTTTCGAAAACGGGAACTGGCAAGCTTATGCCAGAACCTGTGATACCAGCGACTCATCGTTCGCCTAACTGGTCGGTTATAAGGACAGGCCCGAATGCAGATAGAGCAATCGGAATTCTGGTTGGCCCAAAATTTGAAGCATTTCTCGGCATCAGTGGTCCATTTTACGACACCAATCAGGTTGGAGCGATTAAGCACTTGGTCATTTTGCTCGCCATGAGGTATGGCCTTGGGAGGACAGGCTGAGGCGCAACGATCACAGATGTCACAAAACTCTTTTACACCAAATTTCTTTGGTTTGCTGGCAACTAATGGCATATCGGTAAAAATTTTCCCAAGTCGTAAGCGTGGACCAAATTCTTCCGTGATTAATAAACCATGACGACCCACTTCACCTAATCCTGCTTGAACAGCCAAAGGCACAGCTAAAGCAGAGTCATTCATGGTTGCGTAGGCTCTGTAGCCGAGATTGCGGATATACTGCGCCAAGGTGAGTAGCGTTATCGTATCGTAACCATAGCCCATGCCGGTTGCGGAACCTGCCAGCGCTGAAGGTACTGTTTTTGTTAAGTCAGCATCCATAGCCTCACCGGTGACAATAACATGGGGCAGGTCGTCTGGCAGGGACAAGGGTTTCGACTTTTTTGTTTTGTCACAAAATGCTTCGGAATAGACCCACCTTTCATCATAGTCGCATACCCCAATCAGGTCTGCACCGCAGAAACGTGAAACCTTTTTTAAGTCGTTAGTTGCTTGTTGTGCGGATTCAAATGGGTAAGGTTCTGGCCAGCCCTCATCGTGCAGTGAGAAATGATCAAAGAAACCTTCTTTAAGCCCTTCGCTTTCGCGTTTTACGTCACGCAAGATGTTGGTGACATGCCAAGATGCATTCCGCAAGGCGTAGTCACGCTGCGAAAAACCATCCGTTTTGCGTGAGCGGGCGTTCGGCATGTAGTAACCATGAAAGAATGCAGACGCTTTTTCCGACATGACTTCCTCATCCCACTCTGAACGACAGTAAATTTCATCGCGTTGACTGAACCGGGTAAAGGCGTCGGTCACTTTAAAGCCGGTGAGTTGATCAATACTCCGCTTTGAGCGTTTTTCTGTTGCCAAACGGATGTTTTTGTCTAATTGAGCCATCGGAATTCAGGACCCATAACCGGCTGGTTGAGAAATTTCCAAAACAGAAGCTGAGTCTTGCTCACGCGGAGATACAATTAATTGTATATCTTGAGAATGACGACTCAGCGCGTCGAAGAAAGCATTGGTTTGCGCGCCAAGAATACTAAAAAGTGTAGCTACGCCATGTTCGAACAATGATTGTATGATGCCGTCTGAGCGCGGGACTTCTTTCACAGTTTCTACCTGTACCTTTTACGGGTATAGGTATCAGAATATCCCCTGTGGTTACACATTACAAAGCCGGCTTTGACTTGTTTCTTGAGGCAGATAAATGGCATTGTTGGAATCTGATAGAAAAGACAAATTTTGGAGATCTAGATGCCAGCTTTCGCTCTAATTTTTATGATGCTGTTAGGCCCGATGGTAAAGGCTGCATCTTTTTCTACCATGGTTGACGACTTGAGCTTGAGTGAACTTGAACTGACCTTTAGTGAATCAAAGGTAGCCTCTGTGCTTGGTTCATCGGGTAAAGGCCTCACGAAAGATGAGCAACGCGCGGCGGCTGTATTGGTGTCGGCTGGTATATTTTCGCCCGATGATCTTCTCAGTGTTGCCCGCGTTGCCAGCAAGTATCAACAGTTTCAGCAGTCGCAAGCTGGCAAGAGCGACCATTTGATTGGCCCCTTCGGCGCGTCAGTCACACATACCCGCTTAAACAGGATTGGTGATCATAGTGAGTTGCTTAAGGAGCAGGCATTTATAACTATGCTGCAACAATTGTTAAGCCAGGGCGTGATTACCGGTTATGACCTGCGCAAAGTAAACATCAATGACGGATTTGATCCGCAAAAGACCTTAACTTATTCCCATTCGAGCATCGTTCACCTGAAACAATTGAGTACCTTGCTGAAAAGTGAGGGAGTTGATGGTCTGCTATATGCAGCACCCAAAATTTCGGCATTTTTGTTTCGTGACGAGTGGGGTGAACCGCCGGATAACGTCGAGGAGTTGAAAGATGGCACGCGCGTTGTCAACGGCAAAGAGTGGGTCGTCTTTTTTGAGTTTGAGTCCTCGGTAGAAAAATCAAAATTTCATCGTGTGGTGACAAAATACGCAAAGAAAGACTTAGAAAATCAGCCGGGACTCATCGCCGATGCCTGGTGGCAGCCATTCTATTACAGTGAAACATTGGTTGACGATTTTGCCTATATTAACCTTGTGCTGCTCAAGTCAAACACTACCGAAGCAACGCTGACAGTGCTGCCTGAAAAAGTGATGAGGGTTAAATCCGCATTAGACAACCGGGGTTGGGAGGTCTCGGTTGAAGATGTCTGGGTTAACAAACCTTTCTACCGATTTCTTCAGGGTGGTTTCAAATAGGAGGTTATGACGATGTGCGCGCTCGCCAGAATGCCCATGGCACTGAATTGATATCATCCAGAATGATATAAAGGCAAGGAATCAATATCAGGGTAATGACCGTAGCGAACAGAATGCCAAACCCAAGTGAAACGGCCATCGGTATAACCAGCTGGGCGCTGAAGCTTGTCTCGAGCAGGATGGGTAATAGCCCAAAAAAGGTCGTTAGAGAGGTCAGCATAATTGCCCTGAAGCGTTCAGTACCGGCTTTCACAGCTGCCTCGGCAATAGCCATACCTTCCTCTACTGACTTGTTTACAAAATCCACCATGATAATGCTGTCATTCACGACCACGCCCGCTAGCGCGACAATGCCGCAAAGAGAAAGGGCGCTGAAATCGATTCCGACAAGCAGATGACCTATCATCGCGCCGATCATGCCAAATGGAATCACGCCCATAATGATCAGGGGTTGCAGGTAAGATTTTAGCGGTATTGCCATCAAGGCATAGATGCCAAACAGTGCCAATAATGCTGTGTATAGCATGCGAGTTTGTAGCTCAGCCTGTTCTTGGCTTGCACCGCCGAGCTCTAACTTGACGCCAGGAAATTCCAACTCAAGCTGGTCGCGGAATGCTCCTGTTGTCATATCGCTGACAACTTTACCGGGTTCGATGACCGACTGTTCAACATTCGCGGAAACTCGGACAGAGCGTTTGCCCCAGGTCCGGGTGATGAAACTTGGGCTCATGCGCTCTTCTATTTCAGCAACGGATTCGAAGGGGACTTCATCACCGGAACTGGTTCGAATATACATTGAATCCAAGTTTCCTCTGGATTCCCTGTCGGACTTTGGATAGCGCACCATCACTTTTATTTCTTCTCGCCCACGTTGAATGCGCTGTGCTTCAACGCCGTAGAAAGCAGCCCTTACCTGATCAGCAAGGTCCCGCAAAGACAGCCCAAGGGCCTCTGCAGATGCTTTGATCTGTAGGTTTATTTCAGATGTGGTGCCCTTGTTAGAGTTTTCGATGTCATAGACGCCAACATATTCTTTGAGTGTACGCTCAAGCGCGTCAGCTGCTTCGTTTAATTCCGCGGTGTTTTGACCGACTAACTTAAATTCAATATCGCTGCTGTTGCCGTGACTTTTTTGCGCACCTGATATTTCAAGCTTTTTAGTACCGGCTATTTCACCAATTCTCGTGCGCCATTCTGATGCGATTTTTTCTGGACTCTTTTGCAGTTTGTCCGCTTTCTTCATTTCGACCATGACCATACCGGTCTTGTTTGAGGTGAAAGCCGCGAAATTAATAAGGAACTGCTCTTCTTCGGGCAGTGAGTCGTTGTAATCAATGAGTGACGTGGCAACTTCCTCGGTTACACGCGTTGTCAGTTGCGTCGAAGCGCCATCTACCATTTCGATTTCTGCTCGGATGTAGTCGGAGCTCATGTTTGGGAAAAACACTGTACGGATGTAAGGTCCCATGACAACGCCGAGTGCTAGTATCAACAATCCGACGAATATTGCGACTGTAATATATCGTTGGGCAATTGCCTTCTGTAGTAATGGTCGGTAGCTTTTATAGGTTAAGTTTTTCAACTTGATAGCAAATGTCGACTGAAATCGATGCCAGGCATTCGGTTTACGTTCCGTGCGGGTTGCAAGCGGTGTCATGCTAGCAAGGTGGGCAGGTAAAATGAGTTTCGATTCGATGATTGAAAAGAGCAGGCAAAGAATAACAACGATACCGATAGCTTCAGGCATGGCACCGAATGTACCAGGTACAAGCAGCAGTGGAATGAATGTGACAACCGTGGTTAAGACGCCAAAAGTTGCCGGAGTAGCAACCCGCTTTGCGCCAATAATGACATTGTCGATGCCCGGCCCTAGTTTATCCGTGGTACTTTGTACGCTTTCTCCGATGATAATTGCGTCGTCGACGACGATACCTAAGACAAGTATAAATCCAAACAAACTAATGAGATTAATTGATCCGCCGGCGAGTGGTAGCAGCGCAAAAGCACCCAGGAATGCGATAGGCATGCCAAGCATTACCCAAAATGCGAGCTGAAGTCTAAGGAATATGCCCAGCACAATAAGTACAAGCAAGACCCCGGTGAGCATGTTGTACACCATCATATCTACAGTGTCACTCAGGTAAGCGGTACTGTCCCCCCAGGCTTCGAGGTTGATACCTTCCGGCAACCGGACTTTGCGTTTTTCGATATAGGCTTTTACTTCTCTGGAGATGTCGATTTGATTTTGATCTGAAACCGCATAGACTGCGATGCCAATGCTCGGCTCGCCGTTGAAGAACGAGTGAAATTCCTGTTCGATGAACCCATCGGAAACCATGGCGATGTCTCCAAGCGTCAGCCTAGTACCATCGTTCTTTGAGACCAGCACGATACGTTCGAAGTCGTTCTTGTTGTATGCCAAGCCCTCGGTACGAAGTAATATATCGCCAGAGTCACTTTGGATGACGCCTGCAGGCAAATCTAATGAGGACCGCCGAATGGCTTGAGCAACCGCAGAGAGTGTGAGTCCGTATTGTCTCAGCTTTTCTTCTTTGAGTTCGATCGCGATTTCATAGGGGCGTGCGCCTCTTAATTCTGCCTTGGTCACCGAGGTTAGACTCAGGATCTCGTCTCTTATCAATTCGGTGAACTCTTTCATGGAGCGCTCATCAAGCTCTCCAAATACTTGGATGTTTATCGCACCAACCTGAGGTTGTGCACGATAAATAATAGGTTTTTCAATTGAGCTCGGAAAGCTGGAGATGCGGTCAACGGCTATTTTAACCTCATCCATGACAACCTGAATTTCGGCATCTGACTCAAGGTCCAGTCGCATGGTGCCCATGCTTTTCCTTGAGTAAGTTCGCATCTGTTCGATGCCTTCGATATCACGAATCGCCTCTTCGAGGCGACTAATTACGCCTGACTCGACTTCCCCCGGTGAGGCGCCTGGAAAAGGAATATCAATTGTAATTCTGTCGGCTTCTAGATCCGGGGTGATCTGAGTGCGAATTGTCAACGCTGAGATGATGCCGGTCAGAACGATAACGAACATCAACAAATTTGCAGCAACATGATTTCTTGCGAACCAGGCAATAATGCCCTTGTGGGTATCAATCGTTTTCACTGAACCTGACCTTTGTGCCGGGGAGAGGGTTGTCCAGCGCCGAGAGACAAATAAGGTCACCCTCGGAAATGCCGCTTGTCACATAGATGTGTGACTCATCGCTGCGCAGTAGACTGACTTTCCTCAGCCTTAGCAAGTTGTTCTGACCTACTGTCCAGACATCGCTGTTACCTTGGAGTACTTTGCGGGGCAGTTTAATGATGTTTTTCACGAGCCTGCCTTTGATATCAGCTTTGACAAATGTACCAATGCGTAGTGGCGCTGACCAACGATTGGTTAACTGATTGTAGGGGTCAGCTATTTGTGCAACGAGATACAAGACCCGACTCTTATCATCAAATACGCCTTCAGTACGAACAATATGACCTGACCATCGGTTGGTTTGTCCGCCAATTTCGGCGGATACCGTGACTGCAGGGCCGGGTTCGGAAGTGCTTCTGGATAAGTCTGCGTGTGCGTTTGTCTGGTCAAGGAGAGAGAGGTTGAGGTAAGGCAATTCCTTGTCCGGTAGCGGAAGGCGTATTTCTGCGACGTCGGTGGCAAAAGTCAGTGCTAGTTGAGTACCAGCAGCGACAAATTGACCAACATCGGCTCTCTTTTCACGGATCAGGCCATCATAAGGCGCGCGAATAATTGTGCGATCAAGGTCTCCCTGTCGTTTTGCTAGCTCAGCTTCAGCAAAATCTAGGTTGGCAATTGCCTCGGCTAATTGTGGTTTGCGTAGGGCAAGGTCAGATGCGGCGCGGCTGGTGGAGAGGCTTGGTTTTGCCCGCTCCCAATCCGACTCGGCATAATCTGCTAAACCTCGTTCCCGCGTAACTAACGTTTGCGCGGTCGCGACACTTGCCTGCGCTCGTTTGACGTCGGCGCGATAGTTTCGATCATCGATCTGCACAAGTACGTCACCTTTTTTGAAGAATCCACCGGCAACAAATGCAGGTGACACTTCCATGATCAACCCTGAAACCTCAGACACAAGAACGGTTTGGGTTCGTGGCGTGACACTCCCTTGTGCTTCTATAGAAATTTGAACTTGATTAGCGCGTGCGCGCATCACATCCACAAGCATGGATGGTGGTTCGGGCTTAACGAGCTCGGCCTCAGATTCCTGGTTTGCCATCCAGAATGCTGTTGCTGCGCTTAAAAAAATGATGAGAGCGGGTACGAGAAATTTGCTAACCATGGCGGCGAGCTTACCATAAATTATCTGATAACGAGTGTAGACGAAGTTCGGGGAAAATCATTCATAAGGAAGATACAGGAAGTCGGCATACCTCATCCTGTGTCCACTTATGCCGAACATTCCTGTGGTGGTTTGCAGCTCTTTATGTCCTCTGTAGCATCAACATGTGAAGTAGCGTGACGGCTAAATCTCTTACGCTTTATCCCTCAGAAACCCGTCGAACTATTTTAGGAAAAATCGATACCCTCAAACTCACCGGAACTGCGCCATTTTTTTAGATATTCAAAGTAGGCCGTTGCACCCGCAGGATAGCTGGACGCAGCGATAATCGACCCATCTGCGCCGTCACCCCATCCCTTGCCTTCATTGTTGTAATAACCCGGTGTGCAGTTTGTTGATCCAATCAGCCTGGGTGGCGCAGACATGAGTAATTTGATCCATGCTTCCTCGGCTTCTTTTGTCACCTCTATTTCACTGAAACCATTGTCTATCGCATGTTTAATCATTAGGGCTACGGTCGTTCCACTTTCCGTTAGGTTGTGCGGATAATTTGAAATTAGATTAGCCCCTTGTGTGGCCTGTATGATGAATAAATTAGGAAACCCGTGCACGTGGGCACCGTGCATGGTGCGCATGCCTTTTTCCCAGTAATCGGATAGGAGTATTCCATCACGCCCCTTTGTGTCATATCCTGCGCGACGCTCAAACGGCGTGCCTACCTCAAAACCTGAGGCATAAATAATGCAATCAACCTCGTACTCTTTACCACCAACGACAACACCATGCTCGGTAATTCGTTCTACGCCTTTGCCATCCGTATCCAACAACGTGCAACTGGGTTCGTTATACGCCTGTAGGTATTCATCATGGAAACAGGGCCGCTTGCAGAGCTGCTGATACCATGGTTTTAGGTCCTCTGCGGTATGGTCGTCATTGACGATCGTATTTACGCGCCTTCGCACTCCCTCCATCTTTTCATTGTCCGAGTCTTCGTAGGCGGCCATCATGTTTTCAATATTCATGTCCTCGGGTGCGAGTTCATTGATTTTTTCGCGTATTCTTTTGCCGAGCGCTGTCCAACCATCCTGCACTAGATCTTCTTCTACCTGCTGACCGGTTTGATTGGCGGTAAAGTTTTCCAGCCATCGTTGTTGCCAACCGGGAGTCGCTATTTCTGTAAACCAGTCGGGGTCGATTGGGTGGTTGTCTCTTACATCAACTGACGATGGCGTGCGTTGGCACACATATAAAGCTTCGCAGGATTTAGCGAGATGTGGAATACACTGCACGGCGGTTGCCCCGGTACCGATAATTGCGACGCGTTTATTGCGCAGGTTGTCTAACGGCGCGCCCGATGGGTCACCGCCTGTATAATCGTAGTCCCAGCGGCTGGTATGAAATGTATGTCCCTTAAAAGTCTCGATACCCGGTATGCCGGGAAGTTTGGGTACATGCAGAGGTCCCGGCGCCATGCCGATATATTGTGCGGTAAATTCATCGCCTCTGTCGGTTTTAACTAGCCAATGATGTTCTTCATGTTGCCACGTCAGGTCAGTCACCTGTGTATGAAACAACGCTTTGTCATACAAATTGAATAGTTTCCCTATGCGTTGGCTGTGTTCAAGCAGCTCAGGCGCGTGAGCATATTTTTCCGAAGGCATGTGCCCCGTTTCTTCCAGTAGCGGCATATAAACAAACGCAGCGGTGTCGCACTGAGCGCCCGGGTAGCGGTTAAAATACCAAGTACCGCCGAAGTCGCCTCCCTTTTCGATAATCCGTACGTCGCCGATACCTGACTCTGCGAGTCTAGCGCCAGTGACCAGTCCGGAAAATCCACCACCGATAAAGGCGACGGTGACGTGATCCCGCACCGGCTCCCGTTCGGTCATAGGAGTGTAGGGGTCCTCAAGGTAGTGACCAAGTTTTCCTGTGACTTCGATATATTGATCGTTACCGTCCGGACGAACCCTTTTTTCGCGCTCTTCTGCATATTTTCGGCGCAGTGCGTCCTTGTCGATAGTCATTGATGACGTAGGTGTTACTTCTGTCATGTCCAGTTCCTCTAAAGTATTCCGTGCTTATGCTACCCACCTTTGTGCGGGCGCTATGTTGAAGGGTCGCGTGTAAATGTATCGCTTGTGCATCACTGATGCCACTGGTTCTGCTCGAGAATACGGTTTTTATTGATCTGTATCTGTTACGCCTAAGTTAAGTACCTCTATGCTGTCACATTTCCAATATGAGGTAAGTTTCAGGCTCGCGTCAGAAATTAAACCGATGCAAGCTCAGGAGAGTAACGATGACAAACTTTGAAGCTCAAATCAGGGTATCCCAGGCGTCGGAAGTTTACGGCCTCTGGGGAAGGGCTTTCCGACCATTTTTCCTACTGATGGCAGTGTTCGGCGTTGTCGCTATTATCGTTTGGGTTTCAATGTGGTCGGGCCGATTAGCAATGCCCACATGGGGTCGAGTGAGTTGGTGGCATGGTCATGAGTTAATCTTTGGGTTTGCCGTTGCGGCGGTTGCCGGG
>CAXRCG010000016.1:0-23424 GCA_964228885.1 Pseudomonadales bacterium
AAAGTATTACCCATTACGACACAATTTTTGTATTCAGCATCGGCGCAGCTATCATTTCCATGTACTCGTTCCTTTCCAACTTCTTGGAATTGGAAAAAACCAGTCGAAACAGTGAGATTGCACTCCGTGCTACCGCAATGGTTAGCGCAACATGCATGGTGGCGTATCTTTTCATCGATTATGCCAAGGTTATACCTTATCTGGCATCACTCACTATTGTGATGTCTTCACTGATTGTAGTGGTATGTGGCTGGGCCGCTTTTAAAGGAAATAGGCTGGCGCTATATTCGACCATCCCCTGCGCAATACTGAGCATGAGCGTCATCATCCAAGCGTTGATCCGTCTACAGCTGATGAACGCCATGCTTGTCCCGGCTCAAGCCGGACTGATTGCCTTCATTGTGATGATTATAAGCATCAGTGTTGTGATGTCTGCAGAACTTCGTCAAAAAAGGGGTCTACAGGGCTTGTTTACGCAAGATAAGTATCACCTCGCGCCGAACCAACAAACCGCAGAGACAAAAGAACTTGAAATCCAAATGCACACAAGAACATTGGAACTTGAAACCGCCTTGCGCGAGCTATCCACAGCTCATGAAACCCTGAAAGAACTCAACACCGTCGATGCCATGACTGGCATAAAAAATCGCACTTATTTTGACACAACTTTTGAACGGGAATGGCGTCGGGCGATCCGACAAAAACACCCAATTTCGCTGATGTTACTGGATGTCGATCATTTCAAGCGAGTGAATGATACCCATGGCCATCTAGTCGGTGATGAGTGTTTGAGGGCGATAGTCCTGGTCATCAGATCAGTTCTTAGGCGCCCTGCTGACATCTTGGCCCGATATGGCGGCGAAGAGTTCGTTATCCTGTTACCCTATGTCGAAATTGAGAATGCCATGTTCCTAGCGGAGCAGATCCGTGCCAAAATTGAGCAGTCAGAATTGCAATTGGACTCACTTGTACTAAAGGCCACGGTGTCAGTTGGCGTCGGCTCGAGACCGCCGACAGAGGGCGAAAACCGCAAAGACTTCATTGCCGCTGTCGATGCCGCACTCTACCGGGCAAAAGATGCGGGACGCAATAACGTGCAAGGTGCTTTGGAGAATACAAGATCTTGAAAAAACCAATGAAATGGGCTTGTCCCTATCCTTCAAATCGCTCACCTGTTTTTGGCAACAACATGGTCGCCACGTCCCAGCCTCTCGCAACCTATGCGGGTCTTCGAATGCTTGAAAAAGGCGGCAATGCTATCGATGCTGCACTTGCAGCGGCAATAACGTTGACAGTCGTTGAACCCAATAACAACGGTCTCGGCAGCGATGCTTTCGCTATTCTATGGGACGGAAACACGCTTCACGGCCTAAATGCCTCTGGAAGATCTCCAAGCGCCTGGTCCCCCGAAAGATTCAAGTCACATCAATCCATGCCAACGCTGGGTTGGGATGCCGTTACGGTACCGGGTGCTGTCAGTGCTTGGGTTGAGCTCTCGGAGAAATTCGGCAAGCTGCCATTCCACGAGTTGTTCGAATCCGCAATCAACTATGCGAATAACGGTTATCAGGTAGGGCCGAAAACAGGATATTACTGGCAATTCGCCGCTAAACAATTCAAAGCATTCGACTCATTCATGTCAACTTTCTGTCCCGATGGCAGAGCACCGGACATTGGCGCAACCATCAGACTCCCGGATCACGCCAAGAGTCTCCATACGATCGCCGAGACCGGAGGTGAAGCGTTCTATCGAGGCCCACTCGCAGACAGAATGATAGAACATTCCGCGGCATGCGGCGGCGCCATGACGCATGAGGATCTCGCATCACATCAATGCGATTGGGTTGGCACACTTTCGCGCGAACTTGCCGGAACTGACGTTTCACTCCATGAAATTCCACCGAATGGCCAAGGACTTCTTGCACTGATTGCTATGGGTATCTCGAACCATCTCGATCTGGCATGCTTTCCAGTCGATTCTGCGGATTCAGTGCACCTCCAAATTGAGGCGACGCGTCTCGCTTACGCAGAGGTGGAACGGCACCTCGCTGATATTCAGCATATGAAAGTGACGCCAGAGACCCTACTCGATCCCGCTTACCTTGAACAACGAGCATCAGAAATCGACATTTCGACAGCGAACGAGCACCCTACAGCACTGGGTAGCAGCGCCGACACGGTGTATCTGAGTGCCGCTGATGAGTCGGGCATGATGATCTCCTTTATACAGTCAAATTATCGAGGCTTCGGATCTGGCATCGTTGTGCCGGGCACGGGTATCAGCATGCAAAACCGAGGCTCGGGTTTTACAACCGAGGACGGGCACCCTAACCAGGTAGCGGGGGGAAAACGTCCTTATCAAACCATCATACCCGGATTTGCCACCCACCTTGGCACGCCAGTGATGAGTTTTGGTGTGATGGGTGGTCACATGCAAGCACAGGGTCATTTACAGATGATGATTCGTATTTTTCTCCATCAGCAGAATCCTCAAGCCGCGTCAGATGCACCACGCTGGCATCTGCGGGAGGATGGTGCTGTTTGTCTTGAACACGGTTTCGACCCAGCAATTGCACAAACACTTGCGAATCGCGGGCACCGAATCCAACTTAATGAGCCAGAACACGTTTTTGGTGGTGCCCAGCTCATTTATAAAATGGACTCAGGTTACGTTGGAGGGTCGGATCATCGAAAGGAAGGCTACGTAGGTGTTTGCTAGCCAAACACCCTGCTGCTATCGGCACCCTTGGTCTACTGAAACTCATCATCCACCTTCGCAATGATCGGTCTCAGGCCAGATAACCATGGCCGTCTCTTAGCATTTTAAAATTATTAATATCGGGCCTTCGCGAGACTAATGCGCTCACATAATCTCTTAAGATTTCTGTCCTCCGAGCAGGCTCGTGCGATATTGATCACAAGCTGATATGAGTCAATTTCAGGATTTAATGATCATACCTTTCACTTAATCAGCGCCAGTCACCCCGTGAGCCAGACTAATTTTTGTTGATACAAGCTTCACCCGACAGACAACAATATACATTAATAAAACATCCTAAATATATGTATTTATTGATTTTAATTTTCATTTAGATGTTGAGACCTTCAGAGGTTCCGGCAAACCATCAGATAACCGTTCCTGTTAAGGCGAGGCAAAATGCGTTTCGGTCTTTTATGATCGACCGATCCAGGAAAATCTACCGGTCAAGAAATGCCAGGCTAACCTCAGGCACATAGGTAATGACGATGAGCGCAAACAGCAGAACGAACATAAACGGAATGGTTGCGCGATATAGCTCGGTAATCGGGCGATTAAATCGATAGCTGGCAATAAATAGGTTCATCCCTATGGGTGGCGTAAAATAGCCTATTTGCATATTCGCAAGGAAGATAATGCCGAGATGAACTGGATCGATGCCAAAACGCAGCGCTACCGGCACGATCAACGGGATCATGATGACAAGCGCCGAGAAAATATCCAGCAACGCACCTAAAATCAGTAGAACGATATTCAGCAGGATTAAAAACGTGATTTTGTCGCTCACGTAAGTGCTAATCCAGTCGAAAAGAAGCTGCGGAATCTCCGCATCAATCAGATAGTTTGTGAAGGCCAGTGAAACCCCAAGAATGAGCAATATGCCACCCACCATTGTCATCGCATCCCGAATAACACCCGGCAAAGCACGTATTGAAACTTCGCGGTGGATAAATACTTCGACAACAAGCACATAGAATGCTGTCACTGCTGCGGCTTCAGACACCGCAAAGAAACCTGAGTAGATGCCACCCAGCACGATGAAAGGCATCGGAATCTCCCAGCGAGCATCCTTGATCGCGCTGATGGCATCTGCTTTGCTGAATTCTCCTTTGACGATTTCCACATCACGATTGCTCCAGAGACTATAAAACGTCAACAAAACAATCATCAGTAACGCCGGCAAAATACCTGCTAGAAATAGTTCCTGAATCGTAAAAGGATTGGGAATATCCATCTGTTGGACAATCACACCGTAGAGAATCAGCGGCAGCGAAGGCGCCAATAACAGGCCAAGGCTGCCGGAAGTCGTCACTAGGCCCAGGCTGAATTTTTCCTTGTAACCGGCTTCGACTAGCGCAGGAAACAAAAGCGCGCCAACAGCAACAATGGTCACACCCGAGGCACCTGTAAAAGCCGTGAAAAATGCGCAGGTAACAAACGATACAACCGCAAGCCCCCCTGGCATCCAACCAAGAAACACCTGGGTGAGTCTGACCAGTCTGGATGACAAATGACTTTCTGCCAACAGGTAACCCGCAAACGTAAACAACGGCAACGCCAGTAATAGTGGCGTGTCAATTAGCCGGTAGATCTCGATGGCAATCACCATCAGGGGAATATCAGCCAGGTAAAAACCAAGCATCGCTGCCGCAAGAATGACAATAAACAACGGTGTACCCAACAGGGCAAAGACACCAATGACGATAGAACCGATTAAACCCATCTCAAGATCTTATTTGCTGGAGACACTGCAGGATAAACCTCAGGCTCATAACCCCGAAGCCAAACGGAATAATCGCCTGGCACAGCCAGTTAGGCACGGAAGCAAAAGCGATTGTCGCGTCCTCGTACTCAAATTGAACAAAACCGTAGCAATAGTATGCGCCAGCGCCGCAAATGACCGCGGCACCTAGAGAAGTAACGATACGGGTTAACTTAAGCGCCAGAGGCTGCAAGTAGCGGGAAAGAACATCAATATTAATATGATTCTGCTCACGGGTTGCGACCATTGCACCCAGCATCGCCAACCAGAGTACCAGCACCCTGGAAAAAGTCTCAGCCCAAAGCACACCAGAATCAAAGAAATTTCGCAGTACAATTTGCATGAGCGCAATAGCCAGCATGGTGAGCAGCGCACCAATGAGCGCGAAATCTTCGCATCTGCGGATAAACTTAACCATCAGCGTATTCCGCGTAGGCCTCTTTGGAGTTTCACAGAATTGACGCGTTTAATCGCTCGCACTAGTTAGCCTACCCTGCTCAGAAAGCAAGGCTTTATCTGCCCCTGCCTGTCTAGCCCGATATTCGTTCAAGTATCGCTTAAGCAACGAAAGACTCTCTTCACTAATACTGCCCGATGCAATTAGGGACTCAATAGAAGCTTCTGCCTGCGCTCGCCATGCCGTCAGTTGATCATCGCTAGGAACGACTTCTTCAATACCTTGGGAAATCAGTGCGTCATAAGCCTTTAAGTTGTCTATCCTATTCTCCCGATCCACCTCGAGAAAGATCCGATTCATGACTTCCTTTACGATTGCCTGATCTGCCTCAGAGATGGAAGCAAATGCCTTCTTATCCATCGAAAACATCGAGTAGATATACACCAAAGGAATATTAGTGACATACTTCACTTGATTGTGCCATTGCAGCGCGAGGGCGACCAGTGGAGGAACAGCAACTCCATTAACCAAACCCGTCTGAAGCCCAGCGAGCACATCTGAAAGCGTCAGCGGAATCGGGCTAATGCCAAAAGATTGTGTCAGCTGAGCCGAAATAGGGTCACCATCAGGCACCCAGGCTTTAATTTTCTTAAGATCCTGAACGGATTTGACGGGTTCTTTTGTCAATATGTAGGCAAACCCGGTTTCGGTGAGGTTAAAGGTCACATAGCCTGCTTCTTCTAGACCGTCGACAATGCGTTGGTCCATTCGCTGACGCACGTAATCAACCTCTCCCCCATCCCGAAACACGAGCGGCAAGTTATAGACCTGTAAATCCGGGTAAAACCTTGTCAATGTGCTAGCAGCAATAACCCCACCATGTAGCTGCCCAATTCTCATTTTTCGCAGCACGGTGTAATCATCACCCTGAACACCACCGGGGTATATCTTGAACTTGACCCTGTTGTCCGTTCGCTGCGCGATTTCTTTGGCACCACTTCGCAGTTTTTTCATCCAGGACAACCCGTCCGGAGAAACTGTGGCAATTTTGAAGGTTTTTGCAACACTGACCGAAGGGGCCAGCATCAGGCAAACCAGCAGCATGAAGATTGAACCAGTGGCAAAACGAGTGTTTTTCATCAAAATCTCTTCCTTAAAATTCGTAAACACGCCCAGCGCATGCCGCTTGGGTTCAAAAATAATCATCGGAATCGGCCAACAAAGACCTTGCCTGCTCTTGGGCAAGCGTATTGGTCAGCGTCATTCCCTCAACCACAGGATCCGCTGCAATAACGTCCCGAAGTAACTGATCATGCAGTGCTTTATCAAAAATGAGTTTTGCATAGCTTTCGGCAAACACAACCTTAGTCATCAGGAAGCGGCCTTCACCCAGCGCTATGGCTTTCTCAAAATGCATTCTACCCAGTTCCGGGTTTCCACCCATAGAAGAAGGCAGCACCGTTTCCAGACCACCCATGTATAGATGAGCCCCGCCATTGTCCCATGTTTCGTCTAGTTCGATTACGCGGTTCATCAGATACTTAACCTTGGATAGCTGTGCAATCGCATTCCAGTCATCGCTATTCGCCTGCATCCAAGATGCCCACGCAACCGCAAGCGTGTAGGCAATCTGAATATCCTCGACTTCAAGTTGATCAATATCAGTCTGTAAGTCTTCAAAATTTGCTTCAGTCGCTCCACACAGCGATGGGTTGCTGACACACGCCGCTCTGGCGGCATAATTCAGAGATTTGGTTGTCAGTAGCTTGGACCTGGTTTCATCGGTAAAGACGGCAAATGCGCCATTCAGGCTGGAAGCCGCCATTAGCAGCGCAGGGTCATCTGGCGAGCTTCGCAGGAAACTGTCTATCATGACGAGATATGCTGGTATTGCTTCTTTTACGGTTTCAACGTCATTGCTGTTCAGAATCGACCAGGATAAGTCTTCAGCGAGTTGTGCCGTGATTGAGGTGACCACCGTGGCACAGCCACTCAATGAAAAGACAAAAATCATTGAGAGCATTATCTTTCGAGGAATAATATTCATGAATGGTTTATAACAGAGATATCAGAAATAGGAAGCTTATTGTAGCCTATCTCCTGAGGCGGGTTAAGTTCCGGCTTTCACCTCTTTTGCCCCGTTCAATTGTGGTATATCCTCCGATTTTATCAACTCCACCACGAACAATCGGTATGATCACTCGGTTAGCCAACCGTCTCGTTGCCACCTTATTTATTGCTTTCGTCTTCGCGACTTCTGCCGTCTTCTTCCTTGTTGCCCTGTGTATATGGCTAGTGACTTACTTTCTAGACCCAAAATTATGGCTGCTGCATCGATTCACTTGTTTCTGGGCCAGCCTCTACATATGGATTTTTCCACCGTGGCAGGTCACCGTCAATGGACGTGAAAAGATTGACCAGAACAAAACCTATGTCATTGTCTCGAACCACCAATCCCTAGTTGACATACTCGTCGCCTTTACACTTTTTACCCACTTCAAATGGGTCTCAAAAGACGAGATATTCCAGATTCCACTGATCGGCTGGAACATGGCGCTCAACCAGTACGTGCGCCTGAAGCGTGGACGAAAAACCAGCGTCATAAAAATGTATTCAGCGTGCGGAAAACACCTCAAACGAGGTAGCTCAGTGTATCTTTTTCCGGAAGGTACGCGGTCCCAGAATGGAAAACTGAGGGCATTTAAGGAGGGGGCGTTTATACTGGCAAAACGACAACGGGTGGCGATATTACCAATCGTCATTAATGGCTCGAAACATGCCGTACCCAAAAATAGTTTCAACTTCCACGGTCGCAGTGATGTACAGGTGCAGATTCTCGACGAAATACCGGTTGAAAGTTACGACGAAACCACCGTTTCCGAGCTAACCCAAAAGGTTCGGGAAATGATAAAAAGCAGAGTGGTCGAAGAACAGACTGGTGAGGCCGAGACTCATTAGGCAATGCAGCCGCAGTGGATAACTAAAATTCGCCCCAGCAAACAGCGTCGCGCCGAGAAGATTTTTGATTAAGTAAGATCGTTCGAGACCGATGCTTTAACATCGCCTCGCTAATACACGGCAGAACCGCGAGTAGTCAGTAAGCGCTGGTAGCATCGTAACCAACCAACAGGGAGCAGAAACACCGTGAGACTGGAGAACAAAATCGCCATCGTTACCGGCGCAGGCCAAAGCGAAGGAGCAACCATTGGCAACGGACGTGCAACCGCACTTCGATTTGCACAGGAAGGTGCAAGCGTGTTTTTGACTGACCGAAATATGGCGTCGGCAACTGAAACTGCCAACTTGATTATCGGCGAAGGCGGCAAAGCTATCCCTTTTTCAATGGATGTGAGTAAAGAATCGGACTGCGAGGCTATGGCCAAAGCCTGTCTCGAAGCCTTCGGCGGTATCGATATTCTGCACAATAATGTTGGGATTGGGGCCGGTGACAGAGGCGTCACGAGTTTATCCCTCGAAACCTGGCAGCGCATATTCGACGTCAATCTAACCAGTATGTTCCTGACCTCAAAACATGTTTTACCCGTGATGCGAGATCAACAGAGTGGCGCAATCATCAATATATCATCGGTTGCCGCTATTGCGGCTTCCGGCATGGTTGCCTATAAAACATCCAAAGCAGGGGTCTTAGCGTTAACCGAGAATATAGCGATTGCAAATGCGAGACATGGCATCCGCGCAAATGTCATTCTGCCGGGGCTCATGCATACACCAATGGCTGTTGAGGGTACCGCCGCCGCAAAAGGCGAAGCGCTGGACAGTGTCATTGCCGCCCGGGATGCCATGGTTCCGCTCGGCAGACAAATGGGATCGGCATGGGACGTTGCAAATGCAGCACTTTTTCTTGCCAGTGATGAAGCCAAATTCATTACCGGAACACAACTGCTGGTTGACGGCGGACAGAGCCTGAAAGTTGGCTAGCCCTGATCCCGCACGAGCACGTTTATGTTTTCAAATGATGATGTTCGTTGAGAGATACGACTGATTTCTCGCCGGAACTTGCGGCCATAAAGCGATTAATGCTGGTGTAGTTTGGATTGAAAAACATCTTGGCTTCAAACCCGATCACGTGCGAGGTCCACACGTTGATAACCCCCCCATGACATGCAACAGCCACCCGCTTGCCTGGATTTTCATCGATGATTGCCTCCAAGGCACTGATAACAGCCTTGGCAAATTCTGGAAAATCGGCCTCGACGATCTCCCCCGTCATTAATTTCTTCCAGCGATCGTAGTCTAACTCTTTCAATTGTTCGACCGGGATGTACAAATCAGATTTTCGGTCATACTCCGCAACACCTTCTCGTAATTCAATATCCAAACCCTTCACTTTTGCCAGAGGTTCGGCAGTTTGTACTGCTCTGCGCATGGGGCTCGCATAAAGCTTGTCTATTTTTTCGTGCTCGAGCCAGCTTGCCACAAGTTCTGCCTGCTTTAATCCTTCCTCAGAGAGGGGTGGATCCGCTGGCGTGCCATCCTGATTGATGACCTTTTCAGGTAAACCATGTCTGATCAATATCAGTTCCATCTTGAAAATCCTTTAAATTTGGCAAAAAAAACCCCGCTAAGCGGGGATCTTTAGGGATATTACATGAGCTTCAGTGCGATGCGCCTAGCAGAAAATCAAATATCCCGTGTGAGATTAACTGGTGATCCTTGATGCTCCGAAGAGAATACTAGGAAGCAGCAATCGATACGTTATAAACACCGGCTTGACGAGCCGAGTCCATCACATGAATCATTGTTTCGGTTGTGCTTTCTGGATGTGGCTGAACAACAACCGGTGCTTCAGGGTTCTCAGCGTGTAAACGCTCAATATTAGCTCTGACAGCTCTGAAATCAATATCGCGTCCCCTCAGGGTAATTCTGTCACGGCTGCTAATCTGCACAACGATGCTCTTCTTATCAGCATCCTGAGGCGTGTTGTTCTTGTCAGGACTGTTAACGTCGAGACCATTTTCTTTAACAAATGTCGCCGTCACAATGAAGAAAATCAACATGATAAACACCACGTCGAGCATGGGTGTCAAATCAATTTCTTCTTCTTCAGCTGGCGGATTTCGATCTACTAAACGACGCAAAATTCTTACTCCTGACGCATTTGTTCTTATTTGATCTTCTTGACGATCATTCTCTTAATGTCATTCTGCTTTGACCTAAAGATCAAGCTTGGCAGAAGACACGAAAGCATACATGTAGTCACTTTGATTTAAAAGACTTGGATTCGCCAAATTCACAATAATCTCAACGACCGTGCAAGACACCGTGCAAGACACCGTGCAAGACATAGGGGTTATGCTCTGTGGGCAGTTTCCAGCACTAGTACGTGAGAAAGATTGGACCGAATTTACTGGTTTACGACCTTGCTCACCGTTGTGTAATGAAGTCCGAGATAATCGCCGATTTCCTTCAAAGTATAGGAGTGCTCAATGTGCGCGCGGCGAATAATCTTATTGCGTTCATCGCGGGTCTTGTTTTCGACGTTTTTACACAAGCTGCTGATGCTGCGTCTTCTTTTAGCAGCTTTCGGTCCTCGCTTAGCCACTTTTTCCCCGTTCAGAATTGGATGCATTTCTTCTATGAACCGGGGCGATCCAAGTAAAACCTGTGCAGCGCGACCATCGAGCGGCGACGGTGCATTCATGTTGAGTTTCACAAAATCGCGGTATTTTCGCTGATTGTCTTTCTCTCGCTTACCGAATTGCCCCAACAGCGTATCAGTGCAGAGCCATTTCTGAGGTTTGACCAGCCCGATATGCGCGCGGTAACTACTCCAACGGTACTTAGGGGGGGTTGTAACGACTTCACACCTTACTGGGTTTAATACGGTATGACGGCACAGCGGCAAAAGGTAGGTTTCTTTTTCGAACAGAATGCTTTTGAAGCGACCCTGAAACAACGGCCCTTCTGCGCTATGCCTTCGGTTGAAATGCTGCGTGTATACACCATTCAACTGACGCATGCCCTTGGAGAGATTTGCATTAGGGCAGTCGACAACGAGGTGGTAGTGATTATCCATCAGCACGTAACTATGGATGATCCATTCAAAGCGCGAAACGACGGTATCAACAACGTTAAGGAAAACAGCGCGGTCTTCGTCATCCAGGAAAATAGCTTTGTCGCCATTTCCCTTACTGGTTACGTAGTAATTAGCGCCGGGAAACTCTATGCGAACTGGTCTGGACATAAATTGAAAACTTCCTGCGAACAAATTTATTATTAGTAATTGGCCGCAACTTAACTAACTTGTTACGTGACTACCGATTACCCTGTTTTGCATGTTTGCATTTTCAAAAACCGGATAGAGATAGTACATCGACGCAAATCACCCGACAAGCCTTCTGGCAATTTTATACAACAAACTTATCATTTATCTTTTTCATGCCTGACAAACCACGTTTCTTTTCTTGACTAACACATGAGTGTATGAGTATGTTGATTTTGATTTTAATCACCCCTGCAGGAGATCAGGCATGGCAGTTAATAAATTCCCAATAGAAGCAGGTCATATAATGATGTTTGCACGCTCAGTAGGCGATGCTAACGAGATTTATTACGACGCGGATTATGCAAAAACAACGGAACCTGGAGCGGTGATCGCCCCACCCACATTTGTGCAGTCAAGCGCACAATTCGATCCGGACTATTTTCTTCGACCAAAGATAGGTCAAGAATGGTTTGGCTCTGGCAAGGAGGCCACCGGTATCACCAAAAAGCCTGAAAGTTCCGGCGGCGGTGGAGGTGGTGGCGGACTTCATGCTGAACAACATTACGTTTATCACAAACAACTGCAAGCAGGTGATGTGTTAACGGCAACGACGCAGCCTGGCAAAACTTGGGAAAAGGAAGGTCGTCGGGGCGGCAAACTGATGTTCAGTGAATCTGTTACAGAGTATAGAAACGAAGCAGGCGAACTTGTGGTCACAGCAACTGGGGTTGGCGTACGCACAGAACGACCCGCAACATCGACATAGCAAATCCTGAGAGGACAAATGACATGGCATTAAAAGCAAGTGAACTAACTGTTGGTGACAGCTACGAAGAAGAAGTCTGTCGTGATTTATCTCGTACTCAGATCGTTCAATACGCGGGCGCCTCCGGAGACTATAACCCACTCCATACCGACGACAAATACACAACCGAGATCGCAAAGTATCCATCGGTGTTCGCCCACGGCATGCTATCGATGGGCATGACAGGGAAAATGCTAACTAACTATGTTGGCGATGGTCGACTTCGTTCTTTTGGCGTTCGTTTCACAGCGCAGGTTTTTCCCGGCGCAACGTTGACCGCGACAGCAACCGTGGCAGCTATTCGAGAGGAAGACGGTGAGTCAATCGCAGATATTGAGGTATCAACCGTAGACGAAGCAGGCACCGTAGTTGTGAAAGGACAAGCTACGGCATTGCTCGACGCCTAGTGGCACGCTGCTGCAGAACTGACAAGTTCTGAGTGTCAAACAACGGCATTGAAGAGAGCGTCGGCGTATGCCGTCGCTTTTTCCTGATGCATGCTACCGATCAATAAAATTTTTGCTAGCATTTCCTAAACGCTGCTTCGCAACGACACGCATCAATTTGGTGCATCTACAACCTCGGCAAATTTGGGGTACTGTGCCCCCTTCTCCACCGTTATTGGCGTTTCAAAAAGCGGGATTTTGGCGCTAAAGATCTACTTGGACTGCCCGACGCTGATATTCTGGATTCAGCGAACACCATCACCACAGCCCGGTGAGATAGTATCGTGCGGCAATCCAGCCTGCTTTGTGTTCCCTAACTTTAGGCTCACTCCCCGGCTTGATACCACGGCCTGATTTTCTGAGCTCTCGGTGTATATCAGTCGCGGAAAAAGCCTTTAGGATTGCACCATCAGAGCAGCTTGTTTATGCTTTCAGAGAGAAAACACAACTCAATAAAACGTTCAATACCAAGGAGAAAACCATGGCAAAAAAAATTGACTGGCACTACAACCGTAACGGCTGAACCACCTGCACCAAAGTCGCCAAGTTTTTGGGGACACATAAACTGGAAGCCAAAGAAACTGTTCCAGCGAGCAGAAAGCTTCAAGCGAATGACGCGGCTGAAATACTTAAATCAGCCAAAAAACTTATTGCAATCAAGGGCAAGAAAATCAGCGAATTTAAACTTGGAGGGGAGCCTGACCAAGCCGCTGTTACAGCGATGCTAGGACCCACCGGCAATCTTCGGGCACCTACGTTGAGGGTTGGTAAGACAATCATCGTTGGGTTCAATGAAGAAGTTCTAACGGAACATATTCTCTAGGTTTTTTCCTTTACCTGTAAATGGTCGTCGCCGCTGACGGCAATGTCAGCAGTGACGAAGCACCTCGCTTCCGACTGATACGCAGGCTTGCCATCCATGAAAGTTAAAATGTGGGAACTTTATGCTGCGTAAGCGGATGAGGTTCCTACCAATTTTCTGAAAATCTAACGCAAGGAAACCCGCATGATGAAAATTGTCAAAATCCTTCTAATCACTATGGGCATCTACGCTAGCCTGGTCGTCATTTTTGAATCCCTGCTTGGCTATTTTCAGCCTCAATCAGAGACTACTCTGACGATTATCACCAATAACGTTGAGGGACAAGAGAACAACCGGGTGTTACAACAACTATCGAGCGAAGGAAATATCTACGTTGCCGCGAATCATTGGCCAAGGGCCTGGTATCACGATGCACTTGATCGTCCTAATGTTAAAGCCACTATTAACGGTGAAACCGCCAACTTTCTGGTAACTAAGGTCTCAAACGAGGAGCACAAGGCACTCGCGACAGAATTCGCGCCTTCTATCTGGTTCAGGATCCTAACCGGGTTTCCTCCTCGCGAGTTCGTAAAACTCACACCACAGTAATCAGGCTGAAGCAACGATATTGGTGACAGAAATGCAGACGGCAAAAACTAGTAAAGATGGTTGGCAATGGAACGGGGCTCTGGGCCTAGGCACTGACATAAGCGCCAGTATTCCGCAAGTTACCGCACTCAGGCAAACGCGCGTAAATCAGCTTGCCGACTTACCCAAGAGGATTAAGCCTAAAGAAACAACGCAGCGCGAGATACACGAGTAACTAAGGATGGAACTCAGAATTGCACAACAGCATGAATATGACATGCTTGAGGAATTGATTTCTCACGCTTATCTTAGGACGCTGCAAGACGAACTAGACGATCAGTTATTCGGATTACAGACCCTAGCAATTGCCTGGGATGGAAAACAGCCCAAAGGTTATGGCTTCATTTATTGGCCAGGGCCGCGGGAGCTTGCGGTTGCGGACCTCATTCCAGGATGTCCGGAAATTTTTCGAATGACGGTCATGCCCCAATACCAATCTGCAGGCATCGGTACCGACATTATCGACTTCTTCGAAGATCAGGCTAAATCCAAAGGCTACGCTTCCATAGGTCTCGCTGTTGCTTATGAAAACAAGCGGGCAGCTGCGCTGTATAGGCGACTGGGCTATGCTGAAACCGGCGCAAACGATTTTACTGCTAGTTATCAACAGGAAGGTAGCGATGCTTCCGTCGTAACCATTACGGAGCGCTGCACCTTCCTACAAAAACTGCTTTAAAGACATTTCGAGACAATCGACTAATCAGGCAACCCGAGTACCCGTTTACTGATAATATTGAGCTGCACCTCGTTGGTACCACCGTAAATTGTCACTGCCCGATCACGCAACCAACCGCGGGTGGCGTCGACTTCATCGCTGGTAAAACCCTCTCCTTCCCAACCAACACCGTTGGTTCCTCGCAAGCGAGATTTCAATTCACTAGCACCCTTTGACAAGCTGGAACCAAAATACTTGAAGATAGATGTCGTCGCGCCCGGCGCTTTACCAGACTGCGACTCAGCGAATACTCGCTGCACAGTAAGCTGCATCGCTTTTTCGTTCATTGTCTGCCCGAGTACCTGTTCTCTTGACGCGTGGTCGGCAATTTTTCCTTCTAGGTCCCCCACATACTGTTTTGCGAGCATCGCGTAGGCGTTCGCCTTCTTGACCTTACTCCTCACTGCCGGCGCTGCGGATCGCTCGTACTGCAATAACCGCTTGCCGACGGTCCACCCCTTACCCATTTCGCCTATCAGGTTGTCTTTGGTGGCGATCGCGTTATCCAGAAAGGTTTCACAAAAAGGTGAGGAGCCACTGATTAGCGATATTGGTTTCACGGTAACTCCGGCTTGGTGCATATCAAGCAAGACAAAACTAATGCCATCGTGCTTTGGCGCATCCGGGTCGGTGCGCACCAGCGCAAACATCCAATCGGCATGTTGTGCACCCGAGGTCCAGATTTTTTGACCGTTAATGACAAAGTTATCTCCCTCCAGGACCGCTTTAGTCTGCAAGCTCGCGAGGTCCGAACCAGAACCTGGCTCGCTGTATCCTTGACACCATTTCACTTCACCAGTCACGATCTTAGGCAGATGGCGCTGCTTTTGTTCCTCGTTGCCGTACTCAAGCAAGGTCGGCCCAATCATCGCTATGCCCATACCGCTCAATGGTGGCAACGCCTTGATCGCTGCCATTTCTTCCTGCAGCACCTTATTTTCTTCCGCGCTTAACCCAGCCGCGCCGTATTCTTTCGGCCAGGTAGGCGTCGTCAAACCTCGCTTAGCCATCGCCTGAAGCCAGCGCTCTGCATCATCGGTGCTGTATACCTCGTGAGCATCTTCAAAATGATATGTTCGATTACGCATGCTCTCAGGGCAATGCTCACCGATATATTCGCGTATATCCTCTCGAAACGCCGTTAGACTCATTACTCACTCCTTCATCCGAAAAATCACCAATTGGTAAATTTACACGACCGGGAATCTGATTAATACAGATCCACGTCAATCATTAGTAACGCTTATAGCTGGACTTAAATAGGGTAATAGTTCGTCAAATTCAGAAATCGCGAGACCAGCGAGATCCGCAAATTCTGCATTGCGCCCGTTCTGTAACAACACGCCCAACATGCCCGCGTTACTTGCCGCAAGCATGTCATATTTATAGTCTCCAACATACGCAAGCGCACTGGCCTGAATATCCCAAAGCTCAGACACGCGCAGCAACCCCTCAGGATCTGGCTTAGGCGGGCAATCTTCTCTGGTAATTAACAAGGAAATGGGAATCTCGAGTTTCGCCACCATAAGTTCGGCAGCGCTACGCATATTACGTGTGACAATCGCCATAGGTACACCAGCATCAAACAGGCGGTTCACCAATGCCTCGGCGCCCGCTATCCACTTTGCGCGGTGCGCGCCTGCCATTTCATGGCGTTCTATGATTGATTGTAGATTGCGGGATTCGTCGCAATCTCCAAGTGTTGTAAGGTACTCTAGCAATGGCGTGCCGACCGGCAGATCTGCCTCGACACACATTGCCGAAAATTCAAGCCGGCTATCCGCCAGCGTGCCGTCAAGATCAAACAGTACGCCTTCGAGGCTGCCAAGCGCTGACATCAAGACGCGCCACCATTTTGGCCGACTTTATAATGGGCAATTTGAATATCTTCCTCACCTAGATCGGTAAAATTGTCGTCGATCCGACCCTGAATATACTCTCGCCAAGTAAATGCACGGTAGACCGGCGGCTTATTAGAGAGCGCCTCAAGGGGCGCTATTCGGGCATCCTTCTCCGGCGAAAAGAAGAATGGCGTACTGAATCTTTCTGCGGTTCTCTCAGCAGGCGCCAACACACGATGCACCGCCGCCGTGTAACTATCGTTGGTCCAAACCTGCATCATGTCGCCTAGGTTAACGACGATCGTATTTTCCTCGGGTACGATATCTATCCAATGACCCTGCCGTGTGCGCGCCTGAAGACCACCAGTCATATCCTGTAACAAAAGGGTCAATATGCCAGGGTCGGTGTGGTGATGCAGAGCCATGTCTCCTAGCTCTGCCACGGACGCTTTCGCCTTGGCATCGAGCGGATCATGCAGGGGATAAAAATTCAGGCGGGCGTTACTGGTCTGAGCTGATCCTCTGGGCAATCCGGAGATGTCTCCGCTCCGATAAAGCGCCTGATAAACAACCTTTAAGGTTCTGGCAGCAACCTCTGACGCCGCCGTGAAAAAAGCTGACATGACGGGTTGAAACTCGGTGTCATGCTTCGGCCACTGATTCAGGTCTCTGCCCGCTGTTTTGACTTCCCTAAAATCAAACACTTCCTTCAAATCACGCTTACGTTTAGTCAGCTCTCGATCATAATATCCCAGCGGTTGTGTTTTGGTTCGCATCGTACGCTGCTTGACTTCGGAAGGCTGGCGAAAAAAAGATGCCGACTTTTGCCACATGGCGTCGATTTGTCGATCCATGCCATGATTTTTCAGCAGAAAAAAACCATGGTTTCTGCAGGCGGTGTCCAGCCCATCAAGGGATTCCGGATGCGCTTCCGCCCACTCCAGATCAATCACCGGCACCAGGTCTAACACTGGCTGGGGACGAGATGGGCTTATTTCATTTGTTTCGTCTTGTTTCACAATAAATCTACCTCCAGATGACGGAAACGCTATTAGCGCACATCATACGGGGTGACAGATTTGAAATCACGCGGATCAGACAAGCACTACATGGAGATTTTAGTAGCGTTAGCCAAAGCCTGAAGCACAGTTGGAAGATTTCACTCTGGCTGACCTAATGCACTACGCGGACGGGTGAAAAACTTCTGGTCGCGACAGCGGCAGAAGTTGTGTTCGAAAACGCACTTATGAAGGTTTAGCCGCTAGATTTCTAGCACATAAGATTTGACAATGGCCTCGGTCAAAACCTGCGGTAGCACAGTTGCTGGCTGAGATTCTGATCCAGGACGGTAAAGCAAATACAAAGGTACTCCGCTGCGGCCATATTGCTCAAGCTTTTGTGTGATCGCCGGATCTTCGTTAGTCCAGTCGCCTTTCAGATATGACACGTTATTAGCGCTAAACAATTTCGCAGTCGATGCTTTGTTTAGTGCAACGGCCTCATTTACCTGGCAAGTGATGCACCAGGCTGCGGTAAAATTGATAAACACTGGACCTTCTTTCCTCAACGCCGCGAGTCGTTCAGCGGTATATATATCGGCATCAGGACCCACGTAAGATCCGCGAGATTGCGTACGACTAATGGTTAAAGCAGCGTCTTTTTGGTCCGCGCTAACCATCGAGACTGTCGACTGAAAAGGTAAATAGACCGCGGCCGACAGGAGTATCAATACCGTTAACCAAACCACACGCCGGCGAACAGGAGAACCTTTGTTACCCTTCAAAAGCCATACGGCAAAAGTAACAAGCAGCAGCCCAATCAACACAATAGCGACGCCACCACTTTCAACCTGAAAACCAAGCACCCACATCAACCAGATGACCGTGCCGAACATGGGGAATGCGAGGAATTCCTTAAATCGGATCATCCAATCTCCGGGACGCGGCATTCGCCGGAGCAACCATGGGGAGTAACAAAGAAGCAGATAAGGCATCGCCATGCCAAACCCTAATGCCGCAAAAACCAGCAAAGCAACAAAGCTCGGTTGCGTCAAAGCAAAACCACTTGCAGAAGCCATAAAGGGCGCCGTGCAGGGCGCGGCGACAAGTGTTGCTAAAACACCGGTAAAAAAAGAACCCGGTAAACCCTCCCTGTTAGCAAGCGATTGACCAACATTCATAAGGGCACCGCCGACCTCAAAATATCCTGAAAGACTTAGCCCAATGAGAAAAAACAGATAGATTAGCAGCGAGATCACAATCGGCGACTGTAGTTGAAATCCCCAGCCGATCTGTGCGCCGCCGGAGCGGAGTAAAATCAAGATTGCTGCGATAGCGAGAAAACTCAACACCACGCCGATGGAGTACACCCACCCGTGCAAACGAACCTGTCTAGGATCGGCGACGCTCTGCTGAACCAACGACAACACCTTAATTGACAGTACCGGAAATACGCAGGGCATCAGGTTCAGTATCATACCGCCAATCAACGCAAACAGTATTGCCGTGAACAGGTTTGTATCACTCGCTGTTTTCGACACCTTCGCCAAATTAGCTTCGTTCGCAACGGATTTAACAGGATTAAATGAGAAAGCATTCACCAACTCTTCGCCGGCATCCTCCGTCACGACAATAATGCCTTCGAAAGTACTTTGCGGGCCGAAGTCCCAGCCGGTCACCAAGGTAAGCTGAATGCCTTTATTATCGACATGCACCACCTGTTCAGCCGGATTCTCAATCACGCCTTCATTGTAAGGAAAATAGCTAATCGATTTTATGCGCTCAGGCACTAACGCTGGCATGTCGATTTCAATCGTCACTGTACCAGCACCGCTGTCATCGGGTGCGTTGACCCGGAACCGGGTAGACACCCCCAATGGCTGTGGAATCTTTCGACGAACAGCCTCGATTTCATCGACCACCATCGGATCAATCGTTGCTGGTCCGATAGGAATATTTAACGCCAAGTCAGCTTCTTCGGGAATACAAATATCGGCGCAAACCAGCCATTGCCCCCTCGCTTTGAGCGAAACTTCTGAACCTTTGAAATCCTCAGGAATTTTGATCTGAACAGGAAAAAGCACCTCCCCTTCATAACCATAATTCATCAAAGGGCCATAGGGCGTGCGCTCTGGATAAGGCCAATGAATCTCTCCCGCCTCAAAACCCGACGGCAGGTCCCAAAACAGCTTTGTGGGTGCGCCAGAATCTCCTGGGTTACGCCAATAAGTGTGCCAGCCATCGCGGATCGTTTGCTTAAGAAAGACCCAAACCGTCGTTCCGGCTTGCACGGTTTGCATTTCAGCGAGCAACTCGGCTTTGACATTGGCCTCACTAAAATCGATCGTCGAGGCGCCTTGAGCAGCGCCAGAGGTGCCGGCCAGCATCAATGCTGCCATCAGTAAGCAACGCTGAAGCGTCTGCTTCAACGATACGGCAATATTAACCCGCCTGTTCCTGAACTTACTCAATGAAAAAACCCCAAAATAAACGTATCACCGGCATTATCACGGTCTCATTCCCCAGGTTACCGGCCCCTTGAGTTCTGCCAGTAGTGGCTCAATCCAATCTACCCACTGACAGAGCCTAGATCGGGTCTCCCGCGGATCGATCAGCTCGTGAACCGCAAAACTTTCCATCATCGGGAACGGTGATCTGTTTGCCATCAGTTTCAACTCTAACTCACGCCTTTTTGCTTCTGGATCGGGCGCCGCTGCAATCTCTTTGTGGAATGCGACCGCGACTCCCCCTTCAACTGGCAGCGGGCCCATTTCCCAAGAAGGCCAAGCCAATTTGTAGTTGTTAGGGGCATAGTGCGCCGCCGAAGCAACCCCGAAGGATTTGTGAATGGCGATGGTTGCCCAGGGCACTGTCGATTGAACAGCAGCCGCAATCGCGCTCATGCCATATCGTATTGTACCCTCGTGTTCCGCGTCCGGTCCGATCATGAACCCGGGCTCATCCAGGAAGTTAACGATAGGAATATGAAATGTGTCACACAGTTCCATCATACGTTTGGCTTTTTGCGAACCCGTTGCGGTCATCGCACCGGCAAAGTGTTTACAGTCATTAGCAATAATACCCACCACGGCACCATCGAGCCTCGCAAAACCAGTGATCTGCCCTTGACCGTAAAAAGGCGAAATTTCGAAAAAATGACCGTCGTCAACCACATGACGAATCAAATCGCGCATCTCAAAGGGTATCCGGCTGTCTTTAGGCACAATATCCAGCAGCGCCTCATCTGCTCGATTCGGATCGTCCTCGCAATGGAATCGCTCGGGCAATTCCCAGACATTCTGCGGCATATAACTTAGAAACTCGCGGATCTGATCAAATGCCTCTTCTTCTGTATCAGCCACGTTATTCACAATCCCGCTGCGAGTATGCACCCGCCAGCCACCCAGCTGCTCTTTGGTCAGTGAGACACCGAGGGCACGCTCAACAACCGCGGGACCTGCGACCAGCACCTGGGAAATCTCCTTGACCATTACCGAAAAATGCGAGGCGACTAACCTGCCAGCGGGAAAACCTGCAACGGGGCCCATCGCGCCTGATACCACGGGCACTGTATTCATCGCCTGGGCAATAATCTTGAATCTAGGTTCAGCATTTACGGGTGAACCCACGGTCTGTGGCCGCTTGCCACCAGAACCCGCGACACTGCCACCGCCACCTTCGAGCATTCTTACTAGCGGCACGCGATACTGAACCGCCAATTCCTCGGCGTAGACACTTTTTCGCAGGCCTGCAGCGTTGGGTGACCCGCCCTTTAGTGTGAAGTCCTCACCACCGACAGCAATTCGGTTACCATTGACTTCACCAAAACCAATGACATAGTTGGCGGGCGAAAAAGCGCTAATGGCTCCGGTTTCATCTTTTTCTGCAAAACCAGCACCTTCGCCATGTTCTTCAAAGCTATCCGCTTCCACCAGCGCATCAATACGCTCTCTGATGGTTAGCCGCCCTTTGGCATGCTGCAGGGCGATACCCTCCTCGCCACCCTGTTGGCGCGAGAGTTCACGTCTCAGTGCTATTTCTTCGGCCTCGTTTTCCCAACTCATTTCTATTTGCTCACTTTTTGTAATTCGCGATTAAAGGCAATGGTTCCCGAGGCACCTTATATCAATTCAATGCCTACAGGTACAACAGGCCACTGGTCTAAATGGGACGGAATAGGCATGATTGATGAACTTCTCTCTTCGCCCACATTGATTACCGGATACATACACGCATGAATGATTCTAAAGCAGATACCCCCGATAGAACGGCCACACAACCGAGCACGCTCTATGGCAAAGGCGCGAGAGCACTTCAAGACCAGTTTGACAGCCGCCGTTTAGCTGATCGACTAGCAGATTTGACCCTGCACAACGCGCTAACAGAAGAAGATGTTGAATTAATCTCTGCCCAGTCTACTGTCTGGCTCGCAACTGTCGATCAGGACGGCTGGCCAGATGTTTCGTATAAAGGTGGCAACATAGGATTTGTCTTCATCGAAAACAATACAGAGTTACGCCTGCCGATATATGACGGTAATGGCATGTTTCGCTCGCTAGGCAATATCAAAGACAACGGCAAAATTGCCTTATTATTCATCGACCACAAAAAACCATGGCGGATCCGAATACATGGTGAGGCAACCGTTTCTACCGAAGACAGTGACTGCAAGGCATTTGAGGGTGCCATCGGGACAGTGATCATCAAGATAAGACGAATTTTCCCGAACTGCGGCAGGTATATTCACACCCAGGCAGAGACGCCAGTTATTTCTGCATTTGTTCCTCGAACCGGTCAAGCGACGCCGGAGGCTGAATGGAAATCTCACCCTGCGATTAAAGATGCTTTGCCCAAATAGGTCGGACACGAAACCACTTTTTATCTCCTCTTATCGCTGCGTAGTCTTTTTTTCTCAAGAAGATTTAGGCACTATCGAAGCAAAAATCACACGGATGAAACACTCAATGGAGGTCAAGTGCTATGGGTAGATTGGATAACAGGGTTGCATTGATCACCGGAGCCGCCATGGGCATTGGCCGCGCATGCGCTGAGCGCCTTGCGAGTGAGGGCGCGAAGGTGGTGATCACAGACGTTGAAGATCACACCGGCCTGCAGACAGCTGCAGCATTCAAAGCACAGGGTTACAGCGCCAATTTTATTCAGCAGGATGTTACCAGCGAAGGCCAATGGCAGTCTGTACTCTCCGATATTGACCAGTTACATGGGCGACTCGATATTCTTGTAAATAACGCAGGTATCGCAATACGAAAGTCTATCTTCGAGATGACGATGGACGAATACCAACGACAGAACAGCATCAATCTTGATGGTGTTTTTATGGGGCTTAAGTATGGCATCCCGATGATTGCCAAAACCGACGGCGGCTCAGTAATCAATCTATCTTCGGTCGCCGGTCTAAAGGCCTCACCTGGCTTGTCTGCCTACGCAATGACTAAAGGCGGCGTCAGACTGCTCAGTAAATCAGTCGCGAAGGAATGCATCGCCGCGGGGATCAAAGTGCGTGTCAATTCGGTTCACCCCGGCATTATTCAGACAGCAATCTGGGATAAAATGGGTGTACCTGTTGATGGCGAAAATCAAGTTGACGTCGAACAGATTGCCACCAACGCGGTACCCGGGGGATTACTGGGCAAACCTACCGACATTGCTGATGGCGTGCTATTTCTTGCCTCTGATGAATCGAGATATGTCAACGGCAGCGAACTTGTTATTGACCACGCAATATCCGCATAAAAAAAGTTCAGTTCTTATAAGTAAATGAAATTAGATAGTTTCGGCTTATCATGATATGTTGCGCCGCGACATACACAACAGACTAAAACACAAAAGTGGGGTCGTTTATGCAAATAGCTGTTCCCTCGGAGACGCATGGACTCGAAAAACGAGTTGCGCTGATTCCGGATTCCGTTAAAAAGCTCACGAAAGCTGGGTTTGAAATTCAGGTTGAAAAAGGCTTGGGTAACCTTGCTGGATTTCAGGATGCCCACTACGACGAGGCCGGCGCT